>CAZFQY010000013.1:0-26172 GCA_964521265.1 uncultured Clavibacter sp. | reverse complement strand
CGCCAGCCTTGCGAATTGCCGAACGGAATGCGCCATCAGTAACTAGCTTTCCATCAGTTGCGGCCTTCGCCAAGATATCAGCGATTGCCATGTACTGCTTCGTGGTAGTTATGCAGTGGCCCGTTCCATTAATACCGCTCTGTGAAATCGGTGAACCGGTTGCACTGAACTTGGTATAGGAATCTGGCGTTCTCTGCCATAGCGAGACATGGTTTGAGCGCCAAGTATTGGCGAGCTTTGAATTCTTGTTCTGGGCAGAAGCAAGATAATTCGCAGCAGCTCGCTCAGCTAGCCATTGTGCATGTCCAGCTGGTGTCACGTTATCTGCGGTTGCAGCAAGTGTCACAGTTGGGACATTGAATACGCCCTTGTGGGATACAAGCGCGCGCATCTTTGCAATAGCAGCAGGATCTGCCTTAGCTCTTGGTGAAGCAGCTAGGAAGGCAAGAAGTCCTTGTGCGGCATCGAGACCGCTAAGCGCTGAGCTGTACTCGAAGAGTCCATCTCCAAGTTGAGTTGCATAGTTGGTTGCAGTGTTATCAAAGACTGGACCGCCAACTTGCTGTTCGATGTCGTAAGTCGCCATGATTGCAAGAATCGCAGCGCCAGCAATATTCTCTAGTGAACCAAGAGCTGGTGAGATCGCAGCAGCGAATTGGATTGCTGTCTGTGATCCTGGAGCGCCAGGGCCGGTAGCACCATCAAAGCTTGCGCTCTGAGTTGGGACACCAGACATAGCAGCCACAAGAACTAGCGCAGAACGAGATGGGATCGCCTTTATTGCAGCCGGAGCTTGTGAAGTCGCTGGCCACGCTGGCGCGATTGGATTAGCCGCAAACGCCGCTTGGAGTGATCCAAGAACCGTTAGGACTCTTCCAATATCGGTGTAGACCTCAAGGACTGACTTGTAGTTACCAGCCTGGATGGTCGGATCAAAGAAAGACTTCAATCCCCATAGTGCATCGCCAGCCATCTTCAGAGAGGCTTCAATTGAACCAGCAGCTGGGCAGAGGTTTCCTGCAGCGCTGATTAGGCTCGAGTTGTTCTCTGAAAGAGCCTGGGTGATGAATGCACCAAGTGATTCGCCCCAAGCAACTACATGCTTGACGTTCGGGAACTGCTTCTTGATGATTCCGATAAGTTCGACATTTGTCTTAAGTCCAGAATCTGCATTCCAACCTTGACGAGCAAAGCCAGAGCCTGCGATTCCATATCCCTTTGTGAGCATCTGGGTAGCAACCTCAGTTATCTGAGCTGCATTTCTTCCCGGTGCTGGCTGAGGAGTGTTGAGAACTGTGTAGGGGCCGACAACCGGGATCGAAGCTGGGATATTGATTGGATAGCGGTATCCATGTGAGAAGAGGAAGAGGGTTCCGCTAAATCTTGCTGGAACCTGGATTACATATCCAGCTCCATCAGTTGTTGCACCAACGCACTCGGTGAAGATGACTTTGTTGGTACATACAGGGTTCGCACTAGCAGTTGTTGGGACAGCTACTAACGCAGTTGTGGTTATCGCGAGAGCCGAAGCAACCGCGAATAAACGCTTCTTAAACGACATTAGATTTCTCATGAGTTAGTAGGTATTCCCTTCGCTGGAAGTGCGGCGCGCTTTGCATTCGCCTTTGTGACTGGTCCAGTTCCTGAATCAGTCGTATAGACGGTACGTCCTGCATCTAGAGGTATTAGGGCTCCAGCTAGATTGAACTTACCGAACCAATATCCGGTGAAGCCAGCGCGTGAAGTTCTGCTAACGGCAAGGTTTCCGTAGGCAGCGCTAGCAAATGTTGAGCCCTTACGCTCCATCGCAGTGATTAGCGAACGGCGGGTTGGGTTCGTTCCAGCTGCGCGAAGCGCCTGGACGGTGAGCATCGCTGCATTCATTCCAACAAGTACGTTGGTGTCGAATTCGACGCCAGGGTTGTACTTGGTGTTTACCTCACGGAACAACTTCACATATTCATCAGTTGTATCGAGAGCATCTGGCATGAATGAGACACCGATTGCGCCATTTAGAAGCGCTTGTGCCTGTGGGTTATTGAGCGCGATCTTCAGAGTTGTTGAATCAGCACCTACTGATCCAAGAATCCACTGTGGTCTGTAGCCAGCCGCAGAAGCAACTCCGAGAGCGGCAGCTGTAGCAGATGAAACGCTGAATAGGACTACAACTTCGCACTTAGCCCCCGCAAAACGGGTGATCCAAGTTTGAGCAGTTGCAGCGCTCTGGGTACCGGAGACGTACTTGACTGTCTCATCGAATGTGAGGCCAGCAGCAGCGAAGCCCTTGGAGGCATCTGCGCCGAATTCATCGTTCTGGACGAGTAAGCAGGTCTTCTTGCCGGTGAAATTCTCTTTGATGTATGAAGCAAGGATCTTCGCTTCAGCTACATATGTTGGGAAGTGCATGAATGAGGTTCTGAACTTCTTCACATCAGCAAATCCGCTGTAGCCAGTATTGAGGTACAAAGATGGGATGTTACGTGATGCAATTCGAACCTTGCTTGTGACCGCAAGATGATTTGCAGTTCCGAGCTGTCCTACGAGTGCGAATACGCGATCGCGGAGAATGAGCTCGTTGGTCTTGTTGATTGCTTCCTGTGGGATATAGCGGTCATCTTTGATGATGAGGTTGATCTTTCGACCATATACACCGCCGTTGTCATTTATATATTCGAAGTAAGCCTTCATCGCAGGAGCGACCTTGTTGTAGCCAGGAGCTGCGATACCGGTCATCGGTACCGTGGTGCCGAGCTTGATCTCCGTTGATGAGATACCGACTTCCGCATTAGCCGGGACTGCGCTTGCAACTAGTGCAAATGAAGTAACCGCTACTGCAGCAAGAATGCTCTTCTTGCGTCGTAAGCTGATCATTTCTTTCCTTCCATCGAGGGTTAGTTTTCTTGCCTTACTTCAGTGTTTCGCGTGTTGCTCCTTACGTTTCCTCATCGCTTCGGCAGGGCCGTTTGGCGAGAAGAGGACTGTCAGGATCAACAGCACGCTCACAATGAAGCCGGGCAAATTCGTAGTGATCTTCTCGGAATCACCAAATTGATGTGCGATCACATCGGCGATTTCGGGAATCACCACGAGAATTACAGCGCCTAGCATGCTACCGAGGAGGCTGGTTACGCCAGCCAGAATCGCCCCAGTAATGATGGTGAATGAGAGGCTGAGCGGGAAGGCGCTAGGGGCGACGATGCTGATCATCCCTAGGAGCGCTCCAGCTAGCCCGGCCACACCAGCGCTGATGGTGAAGGCCATGATCTTTGATTGAGCGACATTTACCCCGCAAAGGGAGGCAGCGGTCGAATTAGCTCTCAGGGCTTTCCAAGTTCTTCCAAACCGACTATTCAGTAGGTTCCTTAGCAAGAACATCGCAATCAAGACGACGAATGCGGCGATCCAGAAGAACCATTTATAGAGAGTGAACTCTTCGCCGAATCTCTCAGGTGGAAGACCTGCGTCATAGACCAATCCAGTCTCACCGCCGAGGAACGAGAATTGATTAGCGAGCGTCGGAAGTCCTACAGCCAAGGCAAGGGTCGTACCGGCAAGGTACGGACCAGACATTCGACCGGCAGCGAATGCCAGGATGAATCCGAATGCTGCTGAGACGAGGATTGCTATTAATAAGGTGAACCAGAATGGAGATTGCCAGTAGGTCTGGGAGAGCGCAGCGGCATATGCGCCAACAGCTAGGAAAGCGCCCTGTCCTAGTGAAACCTGTCCCGAATATCCGGTGAGCAGGATGATTGAGGCGATCGCAAGAGTTGTTATCGCAATCGTCGCACCCTGATAGACGCGAAGCTCATCGACTCGGTCAGCAACGATCAGTAGAAGCCAACCGAAGAGGAAGTATGCGACGAAGGCCTTCTTAGTTGAGAGCTTATGCACTTCGCACCTTCTTTGAACCGAGAAGGCCATTTGGTTTGAAGATCAATGCAAGCAACAAGACAACGAAGACTGTCGGGAAGATCAGAGTCGTTCCGATGTAATTCAAAACAAATGAGACACCGATACCAAGTACTACTCCACCTAAGACTGCACCAGGAAGGCTCTCAAGTCCGCCGATAACAGCGGCCACGAATCCAAATACAAGAAGCACATCAAGTGAACTTGGCGAGAGAACTTCAGTAGGGGTAATCAATACTCCAGCAATCGCGCCCGCTACTCCGGCGAAGACCCAACCGATGGTTCTAATTGGACCGACTCGGATTCCGGCTAGCCGCGCGATTTCTGGCTGGAAAGCAGCAGCTCGTAACGAGAGTCCCAAATCCGTGCGCTGGAATATAAATGAGAAGATGATCATCACGATTGTCGTAGAGACAATCACCAATACATTGAAGCGAGAGAATGGAATTGACTCACCAAAAATTACAAAGTTATCGGTCGATACTGGTGGGAAGAAACTTCGAAAATCATTGCCCCAGATCATCCCAACGATGCTCTTGATAACGCCAAGAAGACCAAGTGTTGCAATGACTGGTGCGAGCGCGGCGACGGGTCCTTCATCTACATGGCGGAAGAGAGTACGCATCAAGAAGTACTCAACTCCTGCACCAAGAAGCGCTCCGGCAACTACCGCGAAGAGGACGGCGAGCCAGAAGACTCCCGTTCTAGTGACAATTTCATAGGCAATATATGTAGTGACTATCGCTTGGCCAGCCTGGGCGAAGTTAACGACGCGAGTGGAGCGCCAGACCAATACGAGGGAGAGCGCCATCAAGCTGTAGATCGAACCGAGGGTCAATCCGATAAGTAGCGTTCCAATTAGTTGTCTCATTAGTACCCCAAATAGGCTGACTTGAGCGCAGGATCGGCCAAGAGATCCTTTGCATTTCCGGATGCAACCAACTCACCAAGGTTCAAGATCACACCAGTATCGGCGATCTCTAGTGCGCTCGTAGCGTTCTGTTCGACGAGTACTACCGTTAGATTCATACTCTTCTGTAGATTCTTTATCGCAGAAAAAATCTGTTCGATTATCAAGGGTGCAAGTCCAAGTGATGGCTCATCTAGCAATAACAATTTCGGGCGAGATACTAAAGCGCGACCGATAGCCAACATCTGACGCTCGCCGCCCGAGAGGGTATTTGCGCTCTGAGACATTCGCTCTCCAAGGCGAGGAAAGAGTTCAACTGCTTCCTTAATCGCCTTCTCGGTTCCATTCTTATCTCTGCGCCATAGTCCACCGATCAGAAGATTCTCACGGACAGTCAGCTCTGGAATCACAGACTTTCCTTCAGAAACATGCGAGATTCCGCGACGAACTAGGTCTTCGGGTCGCTTACCCAAGATATTGCGATCTCTCCAGGTAGCAGTTCCATTCTCGGCATTCTTTAGACCAGATAGCGTGCGAAGCAGAGTGGTCTTACCTGCGCCATTCGCTCCGATAACAGCAACTAACTCTCCCTCATTAACTTCAAAGCTCACATTAGAAAGTGCGCGAATCGCACCGTGGCTTACAGTTAGGTTTTGAACCAATAGCGAGGTCACTTGGCACCTGCTTTATGTGAGCCTAGATAAGCAGCTACGACCGCTGGGTCGTTTCTCACTTCATCCTTGGTTCCAGAAGCGATCAATTCGCCAAAGTTAAGTACTGATATTCGGTCGGAGATCGACATGACTACATCCATGTGGTGCTCGACGATGATTACTGAGGTATGGCTCTTTATATTTCTAATCAATCCATTGAGCCACTCGATATCTTGTGGACCGAGACCGCCCGCTGGCTCATCAAGAAGAAGAATCTTTGGTTGGCTAACTAACGCTCTTGCGATTGAAACGCGTTTAGTATCGGGATAAGCGAGAGTATCTGCACGCCGCTCCGCCAAACTGCCGACATAGACTCGCTCCAAGGCCGTTTGCGCTAACTCGCGGAGATGGCCCTCATCTTTCTCAACAAAACCGAGGAATGATTGGGTGAGTCCAGCCTTTGCAAGATGATGCGCGCCCATCATCACGTTCTCAAGAACAGTTAGATCAGGAAATAGTCCAACTCCTTGAAGAGTTCGGGCGATCCCATTGGTGACTAATTGATACGGCTTAGGCCATTTAATGTTTCGACCGTAGAGCTCAAGTGAACCTGATGCAGGAGTAACTAGACCTGAGAGGGCGTTGAAGACAGTTGTCTTGCCCGCGCCATTTGGACCGATCAATCCAAGGACTTCGCCCTGATAGAGATCTAGATTCACATTGGAGAGCGCCTTCAACCCACCGAAACTTACGGAGAGGTCACGGATGGCAAGGACCCTTTCGGTCGAAGTCATCGTCGAATTCGCTCCCCGTCTTAAAACTTTGGTTCGTAATCTTATTTGATGAAGACTCTTGGAACTCTTGGACCGATTCGCGTAACAATCTCGTAGTTGATAGTTCCGCAAGCCATTGCCCAAGCGTCGGCAGTGTAGCCGTCGCCCCCTTCACTTCCAATGAGGTAGGCCCAATCCCCCGCGTGCGCTATCGAATCGTTACCTATTTCCACAACAAATTGATCCATTGAAACCCGACCGATTATTGGAGCCTTCCTGTTACCCACTAGTACGCCCGCATTCGAATTTGCATTTCGCGGAACACCGTCGGCGTAACCCATTGCGACAACTCCTAATTTTGTATCTCTGGAAGTTATTGCTGTCCCTCCATAACCAACCTGAGAGCCGGCTGGGACTTCTTTAACAAGATGTAGCTGCGCACGTAAACTCATAGCCGGCTTTAGATTGAGCGATTCAGATCCGCCCATCTTCTCAAAATCTGGCGATAGCCCATACATCGCAATACCTAATCTCACGAGATCAAAATGCGCAGAGGAATTTGAAAGCGTCGCAGCTGAGTTACTTAAATGGAGCAACTTCGGAGTGATTCCTAATTCTTTTGCCTCAGCAACACGAAGGTTGAAATTCTCTCTCTGTTCTTCATTGAAAGAGTGTCCAGGTTCATCAGCGCGAGCAAAGTGAGACCAGATTCCGACTACCTCTAATTTCCCGCCATTCGCAAACTTCGCCGTCTCGACCAGAAGTGAATTCCACTCATTCAAAGCACCGCCACGTGACATTCCAGTATCAACTTCTAGGTGAATTCGTGGCGATATACCCAGAGCCTCACTTGACTTCATAACGGCATGAAGATGCTCAATTGAAGGAATCGCTAGATCGATTCTCTTTCGAATCGCGCTCTCAAAGTCATCGCTGATCGGTGTAAGCCAAGCGATGATTGGAGCATCGATGCTTGAATCGCGGAGCGCTATCGCTTCCTCTAGAAGAGCGGTTCCTAACCATGTTGCACCCGCAGATAACGCTCGCTTTGCTACAGGCACCAATCCATGGCCGTAAGCATCAGCTTTTACAACCGCAAGGCCTGCAGCTCTTGTTCCAGATAAAAGTCTTTTGACGTTATGTTCGATGGCGCTGAGATCAATCAGCGCTTGCGCTCTAGCCCGATGGCTGGACATAGAACTAGCCTAATCGTCGTCTAAGAAGGTTGCTTATCTGATGGAATGAAGCGGTCTACCGCAACCACCAATACGAGGATCGCTCCACCTAGGAACATCCCGCCTATTAGGTCGGTGAACCAATGGGTATTTCTAATAAGTGAGGCCATACATACAGCAACGGTGATTACACCGACTAGCCAATATAGACGCAGCCCCTCGAAAGGATCTCTATGGGTGTAGCGGAAGATGATGTAAGCGAAAAGGCCCCAAGTTACAAGGGCGTTTGCAGTATGTCCGCTTGGGTAAGCCATTCCCCCAGTGAACATGCAGATGTCGAAATCTTCGCGCGCTTTACAACGTCCAAATCCGATTTTCGCCGCACCGACGAATAGATTCAAAAAGAGTAGTGAGAGGATTGATAAGTTGAGTGGACGCCAGGATTTAAATCTTCTTCCAATAAGAACGGCTGCGATTACAAGTATGGTCGCTGTAACCCAGCGAAGTCCTAAATCATCGATACGCAGGATTAAGAATTCAGTGAAACCACTCAGCTTTGGTCGATCGATATCGGCAATGAATTGATCGACTCGCCACAAGAGTCCTTCAAAGAGGACATCGAGCGTCACAAGGACGAAGGCGACAAAGAGTCCAGCTGACCATCGAAGCGCGACTGCCATTTCATGGCGCCGCACTTCCAGACGTTGATCAACAACGTCATCAAATCTTGCGATCATTCGACTGTTACCGACTTTGCTAGGTTCCTAGGTTGGTCCACATCATTTCCACGAGCCACCGCCATTTCATAAGCGAAGACTTGCAGCGGAACTATAGAGAGAATCGGCTGAAGAATCTCCTCAGATTCTGGGATTCTTATCAATTCGGGAACATCTAGTGTGTGGCTCTGATCTGCGATTGCAATCACTCGAGCACCGCGCGCTCTTACTTCTTGGATATTGCTCCGCATCTTCTCAGCAATCTCACTCTTTGCTGGCGGGAGAATTGCAATTACCGGAGTTCCCTCTTCGATCAACGCGATTGGGCCATGTTTCAATTCGCCCCCCGCAAAACCTTCAGCATGCATGTAGGCAAGCTCTTTTAGCTTTAAGGCTCCTTCTAGGGCTGCAGGAAAACCGACATGGCGACCAAGGAAGAGAACTGAAGTTGCATCCTTGTAACCACGCGTCATCTCCCGTAACGGTTCTACCGTCTCAAGAATCTCTTCGATCTTGTTGGGTAGTTGTAGAAGACCATCGATCAAAGACTTGATTCGAATCGAATCGATTGAGCCACTTCTGCTTGCAAGATAGAGAGCGAGAAGATCTAGTGCAATTATCTGGGTGAGTAGCGCCTTGGTAGAGGCGACTGCGATCTCCGGGCCAGCATGTGTGTAGAGGACGGCATCTGATTCTCGTGGGATTGTTGAACCCATCGTGTTACAAATCGAAAGCGTTTCTGCTCCCAGTGATTTCGCGTGGCGAAGCGCCATCAAAGTATCCATAGTCTCGCCTGATTGCGAGATTGTCACCACGAGAGTCTTCTTTGATATGACCGGATTGCGATATCTGAATTCAGATGCAAGCTCTACATCGACTGGGATCTTCGCCCATTCCTCTAGAGCATATTTGCCAATCAAGCCCGCGTGATATGCAGTGCCGCAGGCGAGAATCAAGATTCTTTGGAAATCTCCAGAGAGATTCTCTAACTCCTTCAACTCAATTGTCGAAGGCGTAGGGAATCGTCCTAGCAAGGTATCAGCTACGGCTTTGGGTTGTTCGTATATTTCCTTAAGCATGAAATGTTCGAAGCCGCCGCGCTCAGCCGCCTTCGCATCCCAAGTGATCTCATACTCTCTGGGAGTTACTGACTTTCCGGCAAGATCTGTAACTTCCACTTTCTCTGGAGTTACCACTACGACTTGGTCTTGTCCGAGTTCCAAAGCTCTCTTGGTATGTGAAATAAAAGCCGATACATCCGAAGCTAAGAAATTCTCACCCTTACCTACCCCTACTACTAGCGGCGAATTCCGGCGGGCGCCAACTATCAGATTTGGATTATCGGAATGAATTGCTAGGAGAGTGAATGAACCGCGCAATCTCGCACAGACGCTACGCATCGCAGCAGCAAGATCACCCGATATTTTCAACTCTTCACCAAGAAGATGTGCGACCGATTCAGTATCAGTCTCTGATTTGAACTTATGTCCACGTCGCTCGAGTTCAACCTTCAACTCTTCGTAATTCTCGATGATTCCATTGTGGATCACCGCCAACTTTCCACTCTCATCAAGATGTGGGTGGGCATTCACATCGGTGGGACCGCCATGTGTTGCCCAACGCGTATGACCTATTCCGCCCGTTGCATTCTCATGACCACTAGTTAACGCACTCTCGAGATTGGCTAGTTTTCCAGCTTTCTTCTCAACGACGAGTTTCTCACCTTTAGCTACGGCAAGGGCTACGCCCGCAGAGTCATAACCGCGATACTCAAGTCTCCGTAGTCCCTCGATGACCCTAGATAGCGCTGGATTTGGACCGGTGTAACCGACGATCCCACACATTTGAGAGCTCCTTTACAGCGCGAGTTCTGATTTTACTAGCGCTGCTAGTGAAGAGGCGAATTGCTCGGCTTTTACATCTGAATCCGCTTCGACCATCACTCGAATCACGGGTTCAGTACCCGATGAGCGCAGCAAGACTCGACCGCTTTCGCCTAATTCTCTCTCGATCTCAGCAACTCTTCGCTTGACCACTTCATTTGAATTGAGTTTGGATTTATCAACGCCCTTTACATTTATCAGAACCTGCGGGTAGCGGTGCATGAAGCTAGCCAGTTCTTTCAGGGATTTCTTGCTAGTTGCTACTTCAGAGATGAGATGAAGCGCAGTCAGGATCCCATCTCCAGTAGTGGCAAATCTACGCATGATTACATGGCCAGATTGCTCTCCGCCTAACGAATGCCCCTCGGCGAGCATCTTCTCAAGAACGTAGCGATCGCCCACTGGGGTCGCAACAAAGCCAATGCCCTTCTTCTCTAAAGCACGAATCAAACCCAAATTAGTCATTACTGTTCCAACAAGTTTATTTGTTGGAAGTTCAGTGTGTTGGGCGAGGATTCCTAAGATGAAATCACCATCAACAACGTTTCCTTCATGATCGATTGCAAGGACTCGATCTGCATCGCCATCATGTGCGATGCCTAAATCAGCTCCGACCTCCTTTACCTTCGCAATCAAATTCTCAAGATGTGTTGAGCCACAGTTCTCATTGATGTTTGTTCCATTAGGCTTATCGGAGATTGCAATTACCTCTGCTCCGGCTCGTCGCAATACCTCGGGTGCGACGAAGGATGCAGCGCCATTCGCGCAATCAACGACAATCTTCAAACCATCAAATCTAGATTCGATCGTTGCTAGGAGGTAATCGATGTATCTCTCCTTTGCGCTCTCATCTCTTGTGATCACGCCAGTATTGCCATTTGGAGACCAAGGTTTTCCAAGTTGCTCTTCAATCTGGGCTTCTACTGAATCTGCGAGTTTGCGACCATCACGAGCGAAAAATTTGATGCCATTGTCAGTTGCGGGATTATGCGATGCGCTGATCATTACACCGAGGTCGCAGCCCAACTCGGTGACGAGAAATGAGACTGCAGGAGTTGGAAGGATTCCTACCTGAATGACGTCGACGCCGGATTCCGATAGACCTGCTGCGATCGCTCTCTCTAGATATGAGCCTGATTCCCGTGAATCTTGGGCAATGATCGCCTTAGGTCGGTGACCGGCGAATTCACCGATATCGGTGAGAACGTGTGCTGCAGCGACAGCTAAATCGTGAGCGAGTTGCTCGGTTAGATCAACGCCAGCAACGCCTCGGACACCGTCTGTGCCGAATAAGGCCATAGCCCAAACGCTAGAGGATTAGCGCTTGCTGTACTGGGAGCGCTTACGAGCTTTCTTTAGACCGTACTTCTTACGCTCGATTACGCGTGGATCGCGAGTTAGGAACTTCGCCTTCTTCAAAGCTGGGCGATTGGCATCAACATCAATTGCGTTCAGTGCACGTGCAACGCCAAGACGTAGCGCGCCGGCCTGGCCAGAGATTCCGCCACCATCGATACGAGCGATTACGTCGTACTTTCCTTCTGCGCCAACGGTGCGAAGTGGCTCAGAGATGGATTGTTGGTGAACCTTATTTGGGAAATACGCTTCTAGAGTCTTCTCGTTGACTGTCCAGCGACCTGAACCTGGGACAAGACGAACTCGAGCAACCGCTTCTTTACGACGACCAACGCCAGCACCCGGTGCGATTACAGCGGCGCGATTTGTTGCACCAGCAGGAGTGCTGGAGCTATATGCGGTTGTTGTCTCGTTCTCTGACATCATCATCCTTTACTTGCCCAACTTAGTTTGATCGACTTGTGTGAAAACATATGGAATCGGAGCCTGTGATCCATGTGGGTGGTTAGGACCGGCATAAACCTTTAGTTTGGAAGCCATCTGCTTACCGATTGAATTCTTAGGGAGCATTCCCTTGATTGCTTTTTCAACTGCGCGAGTTGGGAACTTCTCCATTAGAAGTGTGTAGTTACGCTCAGTTAGACCACCTGGATATTGGGAGTGCTGGTAGGCAACTTTCTCAGTCATCTTGCTTCCGGTTAGAACAACCTTCTCGGCATTGATGACGATTACGAAGTCGCCCATGTCCATGTGTGGAGCGAAAGTAGCTTTGTGCTTACCGCGAAGAAGGGTTGCGGCGTGACTTGCGAGACGTCCAAGAACAACATCCTGGGCATCAATGACATACCACTTACGCGCAACGTCGTTAGGGGTCGGGGTAAAGGTACGCACGGCGAACTCGCTTTCTTCTTACTACTTTTATTGCTTCTTTATTTAGTCAGCTCCACTAGCTTCACTTGAGGCTGCGGAGGCAGAAGGGGAAGGTTACCCGCCCCTCTCGGGAGGGTCAAAATCAGTGGCTCCACACGGGCTCAGGGCTCTCATAGACCTGGCCCTCGGCGCCGAAGATGAGAAATCGAGTGAATCCCCGAGCAAACCAACGATCGTGGGTGACCGCGATGACCGTTCCCTCGTATGAAGCAAGCGCTCGCTCCAAAGCTTCGGCGCTAGCAAGATCCAAGTTATCGGTTGGCTCATCAAGAAGTAGCAATGTATCGCCAGCCAATTCAAGTAGTAGAACTTGAAAGCGAGCTTGCTGTCCTCCAGATAGCGTTGAGAATAATTGTTCCGCTTGTTCGGCTAACTCATATCTGCCAAGGACGCTCTTTGCGGCGCCGAGTTGTAATGAGTTCTGTTCCCAGAGAATCTCTAAAAGACTTTTACCTTCAAACTCTGGATGTGCATGGGTCTGGGCAAAGAAGCCAGGTATAACTCGCGCACCTAATTTGAAGGTGCCGGTATATCTAACGCTCTCATCCCCAGACAATCTACGTAAGAAATGAGACTTTCCAGTTCCATTCTTGCCCAAAATCGCTACTCGATCTTGATAGTAGATCTCGAAATCAAATGGCTCCGTAAGGTTTTCAAGAGTTAGCGATTCGCATGTAACAACACGCTCTCCGGTACGAGTACTACGAAGATTAACTTTTACTTGTTGCTCGATCGGTGGCGGAGGCGGTGGGCCAATCTCTTCAAACTTACGAAGACGAGTCTGCATTGCACGATATCGCGATGCCATATCTGGAGAAGACGCCGCCTGCCATTGGAGTGTTAGTACTAACTCCTTCAAACGCTTATGTTCATCCTCCCAACGTTCTACGAGTTGGGCGAACTGAGCATTTCTAGCCTTTCGAGCTTCGTGATAAGTCGAGAAACCTTCACCATGGATCCAGGTTGAATTGCCATTAACACCCTGCTCCAACGAAACAATCTTGTTGGCTGTTGCAGCCAATAGCTCGCGGTCATGGCTGATAAAGAGGATTGTCTTCTTCGAGTTACGGATCTCCTCCTCAAGCCATCGCTTAGCTGGAACATCCAAGTAGTTATCTGGCTCATCCAAAATCAGCACTTCATCACTTCCTTTAAGAAGAGACTCCAGAACCAACTTCTTCTGCTCACCACCGGATAGCGAGTTCACCTCTCTATTCGCCACTCGATCAAAGGTCTTACCTAAAGCATTCGAACATGCGATATCCCATAAAACCTCTTCGTCATAACCACCAGCATCGCCCCAATCAGAGAGCGCTTGGGCATATGCCATCTGTTCCTTCTCGGCATCATTAGCAGCAAGCGCTGCTTCGGCATCTTTGAGTTTCTGAGCAGCAGCCCGAATCTTCGGTGAAGATACTGAAATGAGTAAATCTCTTACCGTGGATTGATCACGGATCGAGCCGATGAATTGGCGCATGATTCCAAGGCCACCAGTGACGATGATCGTTCCGTTATCTGGTTCTAGATCACCAGCAATCATCCGAAAGAGAGTTGTCTTTCCAGAACCATTTGGTCCGATCAGCGCAACCTTTGCTCCATCTCCTACTCGAAAGGAGACATCGCTAAGTAATACGCGACCATCAGATAAGGCGTACTCGACGCCAGTCACATTTATCTGGCCCAAAACTAACTCCTTCTTAGGCGAATAGTTGTTGAGCTCGCAGATAAAGCGACTACCTCGATTTCAATGCCTTCGACGGAGATCTTCTCGCCATTTCCAAGCGCAGCATCTAGGAAATCTGGATGGCTGGAATTTGGACTTCGCTGCACCGACCAACCACCTTTCATTGTGGGTATCGTCATATCTACGGTGTAAACAAGGACTCCCTCGCTATCCGGAGGGAGTGAATCGAATCCTCCAGACCTTCGATACTCCAAGACGAGAATCTTTGAATCACTAATCCTAATTAATTGCGCCTTCTTGCCCGAGATACTGCTCGATATTGGTGCTAGTTCTCTTGAAATAGCGATGTTCCCTATCGAAGACCTGTCTAGGCAATCGATTTCAGCTTCACTCAACCAATTGGATATGTAGCGATTCCAAGCATTTAGCTCAATGGCTCGAGTGCTGAAATTGTTCGACATAAGATCCCATTCACCATAAGTAGGTTTCTGGGGGCTAGATGTATACAAGTCATGTAATCCGAAGAGATGCCCCGTCTCGTGAGCCATCCATTTCCAATCCGCTCCTGAGATGTTCTGATACGCGTCGGCGCCTGAAAATGTTCCGTTAGTTACCCACCCATCATCTGTTTCGACTTTTACTGGGAAAGCTGGACCATATGCGATGGATGACCAGGGTATAGATCTGGGACTTAGAACGTAAACGACATCAAATCTTGAGTAATCAACTAAAGAATCGGCCGCATCAATTGCAGCTTGATAGTAGCCGAAAGCATTTCCACTATTCCAACGCCCGAGACCATATTTGTCTGAGTTGAAATCTAACCTCAAATATTTTGGAAGTATTTCGAATGAAAATGAGACTCGGTTCGCTGACATCTTCCTATAGAAATTATCCATATTTGATGCCATTCCATAATAAATCTCGGCAGGGTTACCTGAGCCTGGAACATCAGGAAAATCTACGGGGATAATCAGAGCTTGAATTACTCCCTCATCCTTAAGTCGACCGACTGCTCTTGGAAAACCATTACTTAAACTGGTATTCCCGTCTTGAGATCTTAATTGGCAGATGTTCTTTGGCTGAAAAGAGGGCGTTTGGCTCTGTAAATCTATAGTAACAACGAAGAAACCTTGACTGTTAGGAAGTAACCCGGTGATAGTTGGATTGAGTTTTGTATCAATGACCAAGCTATAAGTCTTCCTCTTATATTTAGCAGTATTCTGATTTGGTTCGACGGTATCAAAGATGTAGATACCTTGTGCAAGATTCACATAAACAGTGCCATCAGGATTAGCGCCAGCCCATGTCCAATCCCCTGAATCACGCTTATAGAAGATTCCTGGCACATTCAGTGATCTTGTTGGGTTTTCAGGGTCATACACCCAGAGTTTCAGATTCGCGCTTGTCATTGATGGGGTGAAGCTCAATTCCGGGCTCTTCTTATTCTTACTCCCAATGGCTGCTCCTGGTCCAGCCTTATAGATCGCTAGAGAATTCGTTGTCATATTTGGTGTTGGTGTTGGTGTTGGTGTTGGAGCAACCGAAGGCTTTGCTCTGACCCAGACCCTCTTCTTACCTCTTTGGCTACATTTAAAAGTCTCAGCGCCACTCTTGCGCTCTAGGCCGACCTTGTTACATGGAGCTCCTACCTTCGGATTAGTAGCGCTAGAAGTTGGTGACACCACACCTAACAAAAGGGTTAATGAGACAAGCACCAAGAGAAGTTTCTTCAATTAATCCTCATCTCGACGTGCGATAGTTATTTTTGCGCGCGCTTCAAGTTCGCCATCTAGCGGGTAATCAACGCCCACAAGGGTAAGGCCGCGAGCTGGGAATACGAGGCTTTCACTAACTCGCTCTCTATTCTCAAGTACATCTTCGACCCACTTAGGTTCAAACCTACCTTCGCCTACGCGGACACATGCACCGACGAGGTTTCTCACCATCGAATAACAGAATGCATCAGCGACCACGTCTGCGATCAATAAATCATTCTCGCGGCGCCAATCAAACTTCTCGAGGCGACGGATGGTTGTACCTACTCCTCCAGTCTTACAGAATGCTGCAAAGTCATGCTCTCCTAAAAGAAGTTTGCTTGCTTCATTCATCTGCTTTTCATCTAGATCGCGATACCAAGTAGCGATATCAAAACGCTTCAGGGGCTCCAATTGGCGGCGCCCATCGGCAATCTTGTAGATGTACTTGCGACGGAGCGCTGAGAAGCGGGCGTGGAAGAAGGGTGGAGCATGAGTAATCGCATTGATTCGGATATCTTCATCAAGCATCCGATTTAAGCGATAGAGAAGGTCCTCACAGCGCCACTCTTTTCCATATTTATCTCGCTCTGGTAGATCAAGGTGCGCAACCTGTGCGGTGGCATGAACACCGGCATCAGTCCTTCCAGCAACCACTAACTCGACATCGTTTCTGGTTAGTCCAGAGATGGCTTCTTCCATCGCGCCTTGAACAGTACGTAGTCCTGGTTGGCGCGCCCAGCCATTGAAATTAGTGCCGTCGTATGCAAAGTCGATTCGAAAACGAAGAAACCCACTCCCAGGGTTGAGAGTGGGTTCCATCAGTGAAACGTAAACTAATTAATCTGCAAGAACTTCAATGACCGCCATCGGAGCGTTGTCGCCCTTACGTGGGCCGATCTTTGTGATTCTTGTGTAGCCACCATTACGGTTTGCAAAGCGTGGGCCGATCTCAGTGAAGAGAGTATGTACAACGCTCTTATTTGAAATTGCAGCCATTACTTCGCGACGTGAAGCAAGATCACCCTTCTTGGCATGGGTAATCAACTTCTCGGCAACAGGACGGAGACGACGCGCCTTAGCTTCGGTCGTACGAACTTTGCCATTCTCGAAGAGTTGCTCAGCGAGAGTGCGGAGCAATAACTTCTCATGTGCTGGGCCGCTTCCAAGACGCGGTCCCTTAGATGGTCTAGGCATAGTTGGTCTCCTCTTCCTTACCTATTTACGCTTGCTCATCGGCGAGTGAATCGTCGATGCCATAGTTCTGGTGTTTGGTTGGATCGAATCCGACTGGTGAATCCTTGAGCTGTAGGCCCATGGAGGCGATCTTCGCCTTCACTTCATCAATCGACTTTGAACCGAAGTTACGGATATCTAGTAGGTCAGCTTCGCTGCGTGATAGCAACTCACCAACAGTGTGGATTCCTTCGCGCTTCAAGCAGTTGTAGGAACGGACGGTTAGGTCGAGATCCTCAATTGGAAGAGCGAGATCAGCGGCTAGAGCTGCGTCCTGGACGGATGGTCCAAGGTCGATTCCCTCAGCTGCGTAATTCAACTCATGGGCGAGGCCGAAGAGTTCAACGAGTGTCTTACCTGCAGATGCCATTGCATCACGTGGCGTCATTGAGCTCTTTGTCTCAACGTCGATGATCAGGCGATCGAAGTCGGTGCGCTGCTCGACACGAGTAGCTTCGACTTTGTATGTAACGCGCAGAACAGGTGAGTAGATGGAATCGACTGGAATGCGACCGATCTCAGCTCCTACTTGCTTATTCTGAATCGCAGCTACATAACCGCGACCGCGCTCGATGGTTAGCTCGATTTCGACATTTGCCTTGCTATTCAAAGTTGCGATGTGAAGATCTGGGTTGTGGACTTCGACTCCAGCTGGAACCGCTACATCCTTACCAGTGATGGTGCCCGAACCGTTCTTGCGGATGTAGGCGACGACAGGATCGTCGTTATCCGATGAGAGAACGAGGTTCTTGATGTTAAGGACGATATCTGTGAGATCTTCCTTTACACCCTCCAGAGTGGTGAACTCGTGGAGCGCTCCAGCGACTCGGATGCTTGTGACAGCAGCTCCCGGAATTGATGAGAGCAGAGTGCGGCGGAGTGAGTTTCCAAGGGTGTAGCCGAAACCTGGCTCTAGCGGCTCGATTATGAACCGTGAGCGATTCTCGCTAACTACTTCCTCAGTTAGTACGGGGCGTTGTGCAATTAGCACTTATTTCCTCCATTGTCCTGAGAGATCCGCTATTTGATCTCTCTGTCGTTACTTTTATGAAGTTTTTAGTTCTAGCCAAGTAATGGTTAATTACTTGGAATAAAGCTCAACGATTAGCTGCTCTTGGACCTGGGTATCGATGATCGAACGGGTCGGTAGAGCGTGGACGATGATCCGCATCTGGGATGGGACGACCTCGAGCCATGCTGGGACAGATTTCTCACCGAATTCAGCGCTTGCGACGATGAATGGTGTGAGATCTTGTGACTTAGCGCGAACATCGACGATGTCATATTGAGTTACTCGATATGAAGGGATGTCGACCTTTGCACCATTCACCAAGATATGTCCGTGGCGAACGAGCTGGCGCGCCATATCGCGGCTCTTTGCAAAGCCTGCGCGATAGATGACGTTATCGAGGCGTGACTCCAAGAGGATAAGAAGGTTCTCACCAGTCTTACCTGCGAGGCGGCTCGCTTCGGTGTAATAGTTACGGAATTGCTTCTCGAGTACACCGTAGATACGTGCGCACTTCTGCTTCTCACGCATCTGGAGTAAGTACTCAGACTCCTTCGCACGACCGCGGCCGTGTTGTCCTGGTGGATATGGACGTGACTCAATCGGGCACTTTGGTCCATCGCACTTCGAGCCTTTGAGGAAAAGCTTTACTTTCTCGCGACGGCAGCGCTTGCAATCTGCTCCAACATAACGGGCCATTTAGTTTTCCCTCCTCCTTATACTCGACGTGGCTTTGGTGGACGGCAGCCATTGTGTGCAAGTGGCGTTACATCTGCGATGGCGCCAACTTCCAAACCAGCTGCTTGTAGTGAACGAATTGCAGTCTCGCGTCCTGAGCCAGGGCCCTTGACGAAGACATCTACCTTCTTGACGCCATGTTCTTGAGCCTTCTTTGCTGCAGCTTCTGCTGCGAGCTGTGCGGCGAATGGCGTTGACTTACGTGATCCCTTGAAGCCAACTCCGCCTGATGAAGCCCAAGCAAGGACGCCACCAGAAGGATCGGTGATAGAGACGATTGTGTTGTTAAAAGTGCTCTTTATATAGGCATGTCCGAAAGCGACGTTCTTCTTCTCTTTCTTACGTGGCTTTGCCTTTGCCTTTGTAGGTGCAGCAGCTGCTGCTGGTTTTGCTTTAGGGGCGGCCATTACTTGGTCTCCTTCTTCTTACCAGCGATTGCAACGCGTGGTCCCTTACGTGTACGAGCATTTGTATGGGTGCGCTGACCGCGAACTGGAAGGCCTTTGCGATGGCGAATTCCTTGGTAGCACTGGATATCAACCTTGCGGCGGATATTTGCTGCGATCTCACGACGGAGATCACCTTCGATCTTGTAGTTAGCTTCGATGAACTCACGAAGCTTGATCAGATCGGGCTCTTGTAGATCCTTTACTCGGATATCTGGAGAGACGCCGGTCGCAGCAAGAGTTGCCTTTGCGCGGGTCTCACCCATTCCGAAGATGTATTGAAGCGCGACCTCAAGCCGTTTTTCACGCGGCAGATCGACGCCAACTAGACGTGCCATGTATAGCTCTTTCCATAATCTGAAAGTCCTCCGCAGCACCTCCGGTTTCACCGGCTCCCGCTTTCAGTCAGGAGGTCAATCGCTTTCGCGATTGTTGTGCCACGCGTACTAGATATTAAGTTTTAGTTCCTAAAGGGATTAACCCTGACGTTGCTTGTGACGGAGGTTGTCGCAGATGACCATAACGCGACCATTACGACGAATGACTTTGCACTTGTCGCAAATCTTCTTCACGCTCGGCTTTACCTTCACGACTAACTCCTTACTAACAACGCTTACTTGTACCGGTAAATGATCCGACCTCGGGTGAGGTCATATGGACTCAGCTCTACAATCACACGATCTTCCGGCAAGATGCGAATGTAGTTCTGTCGCATCTTCCCGCTGATGTGTGCGAGAACTTTGTGTCCATTGGTGAGCTCAACGCGGAACATCGCATTTGGTAGAGCTTCAGCAACAGTGCCTTCGATTTCGATAGCACCATCTTTTTTTGCCAAGCTTTTACCTCAATTTTCCGCTTTTGAACCTCATTTAGGCAGAGGGCGAGTCTAAGAGAGGGGGTAGAAAAAGGGAAATTCGGGTCCCCTTTACAGACCGACCCCACGAATCACCGCGAGGGCAAAGGCCCCGCAGCCCACCCAGGCAGCTAAGCCGAAGATCAGGGGTTTGGCCCCAAGGGCCCGAATCTGAGCCCACTTAACCGATAAGCCCATGCCAAATAGTCCAATGGATAGGAGAACCTTCGAACTCTCCTTACCTAGATCGATAACCGACTCTGGAAGCGAGAGCGCATTGACGATGAGAGCGCAAGCAATGAAAGCGAAGACAAATGTTGGAACCGCCTTTCGCATCGTCCCACTTCCCGCACTTCCACGCGCCAAGAAGAGAATTAGTGGGATAAGAAGAACTACACGGGTTAGTTTCACGATTACTGCAGAGTCCAATGCTTCATCACTAACCATCGCAGCAGCAGCGATGACCTGACCGACATCGTGCACAGCAGCCCCGATCCAAGCGCCGATTGTTGGATCACTCAAACCTAAGAATGTTGCGATGACCGGAATTACGAAAACAGATAACGTTCCACATAAAGTTACGATTGCGACGGCGTAAGAAACATCTCTATCCTCGCCCTTTCGAGTCGATGAGATAGCGGCAATTGCAGTAGCGCCACAGATAGCAAAGCCTCCTGCGATAAGAGTCCCGAGAGAGTCAGACAAGCCAAACTTTCGACTCAAGACTCGCAAAGTCAGGAAAACTGAAATAACAATCAAAGCAACTGCAAGAAGTCCGCGTGGGCCCACTTCGATGAATTTGTCGATAGAAATCTGGAAACCGAGGAAGACAACGCCTAGACGCAGAACCTTCCTTGATGCAAAGGTGATTACAGCCTTTCCTCGGCTCCAATCCATCGCATTGCCCATGATTATTCCTAGAACCATGGAGAAGAAGAGCGGCGAAATTGCTCCTTCAAACTGGTTGACCAGATAGGCGAGCGCAACGCCGAACAAGATTATTGAAAAGTACTTAAGGTTTGTTGCAGTCAGCTTCATGAGAAGTTTGAAAGACCTAACTTGGCTGACCACTCATTCAAATCCTTAACAACTGCTTCAGCGACAGATATCTCGCTTCCTTCTATATCTCGTGGATGAGCCCTTTTAGCGCCAGGCACTCTCCCGCCCGTCCCACTTACCTGTTTAGTTATCTTGTTGAAATCCGAGTATGAGGCTGCATCGCCAAGATCACTTGGGTCGATAGTTATAACGGTGTGGGAGATTCCTTGTGGTTTCGTGTCGTCATCTGGATTGAACATATCTGGGACTTCAGTTGAAAGCGCTCCACCACTAAGTCCAGCCGATAACGACTCAACCATAAGCCCAAGTGCGAATCCCTTTGCGCCACCGAGTGGAGCAAGCATTCCCATCAACGCTTCTTTCGCGTCAGTGATGCTCTTGCCATCTTTATCGACCGCCCAACCTTCTGGGATTGAGCCACCGCTCTTTGCTGCCGCTGCAATCTTTCCGCGCGCTACAGCTGAGGTAGATAGATCGATGATCATGGGAGTTTTTGACGGAATACCCGCAGCAATCGGACTTGTCGAAAGGAGTGGAGAATTTCCACCGACTGCTGGCATAACAGCAGGACCATTTGTGAATATCAAAGAGATCTGTCCGGCATCTAAGGCCGGATAGAGATAGACACCGAGAGCGCCACAATGACTGGAGTTCTTGATTGAGATGAGTGAAATACCAAACTCTTTTGCTTTCTGAACACCAAGTTCTGCAGCTTGCCAGAGTTGCCAATGTCCAAGTCCATCTTCACCATCTAATCCCACGATAGCGCCGCGTTCTGAGAGGGTACTCAACTTCGCTTCCGGATTTACTCCACCCATAGTGATTCGCTTTAGATAAAACGGGAGTCGCATCACTCCATGTGAAGCATTCCCCCAGACATCAGAGGTGACGATCGCTCGCGCCGTAAGCAACGCGTTAGGGGTTGGGACACCAACCTTCTCAAGTAATTGGGTGCAGTGCCTGACTGCATGTGAAGCCGAGATACTCATCGAGTTGCCTGCTTCACCTTGCCCACCGCGTACTTGTGTGGGGAACCAGTCAGAGCAGCTTCAATTTCACTCACTAATACTCGGTTTATCGCCGCCTGGCTCTCTTTGGTGATGCCGGCGATATGCGGGGTAAGAATTACATTAGAGAGATCTTTGAAGAGATTGTCTTTCGGCGGCTCACTCACACGAACATCTAGGGCTGCTCCGGCAATCAATCCCTCCCGCAGGGCGCTCTCAAGTTCCGCTTCATTTATGACTTCTCCCCGGCCGACATTTACCAATAGTGCGCTTCTCTTCATCTTCGCTAATAGAGCCCGATTGATCATTCCGGTTGTGTCTTTTGTCGCCGGTAGATGTATCGAGAGAATGTCAGAATTTGCGACAACATCTTCGAGAGAAGTTAACTTCACACCATCAGCGCTTTTTACGAATGGATCGTAAGCAAGGACTTCACATCCAAAACCTCGTAATAATTTCGCTACCGCTCTTCCAGTAGCACCAAAACCAAGCAATCCCCAACATTTATTTGAGATCTCACTTCCAGCTGCCCTATTCCACTCGCCAGCACGAGTGCTCTTATCTCGATCAACTATCGATCTAGCTAATGAAATCGCTAGTCCTAGCGTGTGCTCAGCTACAGCAATCGCATTAATACCTAGGGCGGCCGCGACTACAACGCCATTCTCATCCGCAGCGCTTATATCTATATTGTCGAGTCCGACGCCAGCACGAGCAATGACTTTCAGTTTCGGCGCAGCTTCGATTAGCTCTCTTGTCACCTGGGTTCTATTTCTAACTACTAGCGCACTTGCCTCGGCAAGCTTTGCCTTCAAATCTTCCTTTCGGCTCCAGAGATCTGGCTCATGGATGATTGGAAAACGCTTTTGGAGCGCGACAAAGTCCTCACTCCAAACATCTTCACTAATCAAGATCATGAGCCAGTTTCTCCAGTTTCAGTATCGAGTTTTTTCTACTACGCCGAGATGTAGAGCTTGGTGAAGGTGTACTCGCGGTGGCCGAGCGCTTCGGCAGCGCAAAGACGGCCATTTACGGTTCTTTCGATGACCTCCATCATCATGTCGCCTGCCTTGATCAGGTCGTATTCCTGACGTAGTAGGCCGGAGACATCAAGATCGATGTGCTCTTTCATAGTTGCAGCAGTCTTCTTATTAGCAGTCAACTTCAAGACTGGTTCGATTGGATTTCCAATCACGTTTCCTTGACCAGTCGGGAATAAATGGATGACTGCACCAGCAGCGGCCATGAGAGTTACGCACTCGGCAGCAGCTGATGATGTATCCATGAAGTAAAGACCTTGCTTCTTACGATCAGGTGCTTCGGCTGGTTTCAATACTCCGATGACAGGGACTGAACCAGTCTTTGCGATATTTCCGAGCGCCTTCTCTTCGATTGTGGTCAAGCCACCAGCGATATTTCCTTGAGTTGGTTGTGAACCCAAGAGGTTTGCTCCGGTTGACTCGATGACTTTTATGTAGTTGTCATATGTATCCTGGAAAGCACGACGGCATGCATCATCAATGCAGCGTTCTGCGATTAGATGCTCGCCGCCAGTCAACTCTGATGTCTCTCCGAAGAAGACTGTTCCGCCCGCTGCAACCCAGCGATCGACAGCTTGGGATGTAGTTGGGCATGAGCCGAGACCTGATGTTGTATCTGACTCACCGCACTTGATCGACATGATCAAGTCGCCAGGAGTTGCCTCCTCGCGCTGAATCTCAGATGCATCTTGTAAGAAGATCTGAGCAACCCGAGCAGCATCAGCGATAGTTTGAAGATCGCCTTTACCTTCAATCGAGAACGAAGCGACAGGTTTTCCAGACTTTGCGATACCTGCGGCAACGCGCTCAGTCCACTTAGGTTCGATTCCAATCACCACGACTGCAGCAACATTTCCATTTAGGCCGGTACCGATGAGAGTTCTAAATGTGAGCTCTAAATCCTCGCCGAATTGAAGGCGACCGAAGGCGTGAGGCAGCGCAAGAGTGCCTGGCACTACTTTTGCGACCGCTTCGGCGGCAGCATTCGATAGGTCGTCAACCGGCAAGATAATTACGTGATTACGGATACCCATCGATCCATCTGGACGACGGTATCCGGTTAAGCGCGGCTTGCTTCCCATCGATAACTCCTCATGTTGTGTGTGTGGACGTAATCTCCTTTTTTGATCGGCTGTGATGCGATGCCGACCTTGATTCCATACTTGATGATTGCCTCTCCTTCAGCGTGATCCTTCAATGCGAACTTATGTCCCAATGGGATCGCGTGATTAAGGACAGCTGTGTGCGGTGTCTGCTCTTTCACTGATAGGCCCTGCAGTGTCCCGGGTTGCAAGTCATCATTTGCAACCGCGACTGAGTCGCCATCATGGTGAAGGAGAAAATCAGGCACTTTTGCCATTTTCATTTCCCTTCTCTCTCGATTACTGAATACATCCCCATCAACTTCGCACTCCCGCAAAAAATGCATCGAGTTCGGCTTTGCTAGGAATTCCACTCTGTCCATCTAGCGCGCGACATGAAAGCCCGGCGACCACATTTGCAATCTCTACGCTCTCGCGAGCTGACTTGCCCCAAATCTGGGCAGCAACGAGCGCTCCATGGAAAACATCGCCCGCACCAAGGGTCGAGAGAATTTCTCCTTTGAGAGCAGGAACCTCACCACTTTCAATTCCATCGCTATAGATGCTCCCTGCTCCACCCTTGGAGATCACAACTAAGTTCTTATCGCTCTTCGCGCTATTCACATCGGTAGTTATGTTTTCTGATGGTGCATATAGATCGTAATCTGAGGATTTAAGTCCGGGATACTTGTATCCGATATCAATAGACAATTTCGCACTTCCACCTCGAGTTACTCCCCAAGCCTTCAGCGCTGACATTCCGAGATGATCTACGTGTATCCAGGCATAATCCTCGATATTGCTTGGTTTTCGGGCGATCTCACTATGAGGTTGAGCCATAATCGCTCGACTCTGGGTTGTCTCCGAAACAACAATTGTTCCTATCGCAGTCTTGATATTTGGATCGATTACGACATTTGAAGTATCTACACCTTCTCGTTTTAGGTTGTCGAAAATCTTCCGACCTGGCTCGTCATCACCGATTACACATGCAAGAGATACATCGATACCAAGGCGTGCCATCGTGACAGCGGCAGTTGTTGCTGGACCACCAAACCCTTGGATGGTTTGCTTCGCAATGACTCGTTCATCTGGTCCAGGGTATTTCTCCACTAGAACAATGGTGTCGAGCGTGGCCACACCTACAGCAAGAACTTTGGACATCAGCTCTCTACCTTCTTCAAATACGTAATCCAAGCATCACGAGCATTGTGAATGTGTTGGATTATCGTCAAGCGTGCAGTTATCGGATCTCTCCGCTCAATCGCCTCCAAGATGACACCATGTTCATGCTCTGATGCATCGATGCGTCCAGGCAGCTTGAGCGTGTTATCCATCGAGCGATACATAATCTCTTGCAGAGTTCCGAGCGTTTGATTTAGGAACTGATTCTGTGCGCTCTTTACTATCGTGAGATGGAAGTTCATATCCAAGAGTCGGACTTTGTCGAAGTCGATTGGATCCTCGTTGACCGCTTCTTGTAGCGATTGTGCAGCTCGCTTAATAGCTTCAAGTTGCTCTTCACTTCTACGTTCTGCTGCCCACTCAACGGCAGGCGCCTCGAGTATCTCGCGCATCTGAAAGAGTTCTTCCACGCTGTGATGTGCTGCTCGAAGTGAATCACGTAACCGTTCTGCCTCTTGATCCTCAAGTAAGAAGACGCCGATTCCGTGTTTGACTACAAGGCGCCCTTGGGTCTGCAGAACCTGGATTGCCTCCCTTAACGAGGGTCGGCTAATACCAAGCTTTTTCGCTAATTCTCGCTCGGGCGCCAGGCGATCACCCGGTAAGAGATTCTCTCTATCGATGTAATCGAGTAACAACCGTGCCTGCGACTGCAGACGCGGTGGGACCTTTACAACTGGAGAATTCATCAGCCTTTAACCGCTCCTGCAGTAAGTCCAGATACGAAGGTCTTCTGCATCGATAGATACATGACGACCATTGGGACAG
>CAZFQY010000012.1:0-26710 GCA_964521265.1 uncultured Clavibacter sp. | reverse complement strand
AACCAGTAGTAAAAGAGGTGTGGTGGCAGTAAGGTCACCACACCTCTTTTCATAACGAAGAACTGTTACATCAAAGGGAGTATCTAGTGATTGAGATTGCAGCCAGACAGTCTCAACTAGAGCAAGCGGTCTCTAAATTGACCGGATTAACTCTCACCATTCTCATCTTTGGCGCGCTGGTAGCTTTCGCATTCGCTCTATCTGAACGAACCAGTGAGCGAGTACAGCGCTTTTTGAAGTACGTGATCTTTCTAGCTCCTGCCTTAATCTTCTTATTCGTCGGGTTGGTAGCACCAGCATTTAGAACTCTATATCTATCCTTCCGTGATGCACGCGGGGAGGAGAGCGTGGGCTGGGAGAACTATCAGTGGGCGTTCACTCAACCAGAGATTCTCGATGTACTTCGTAACACCGGAATATGGATGGTGGTTGCGCCATTAGCATCGACGGGATTTGGATTGTTGATTGCAGTCCTTACAGATCGGATGCGCCGCCCCGGTTTAGTTAAGTCATTGATATTTATGCCAATGGCAATCTCATTTGTAGGAGCTGGAATCATTTGGAAATTCGTCTATCAATTCGAACCGAATGAACGAGCACCCGAGATCGGATTGCTGAGTCAGATTGCAGAATGGCTTGGTTTTGTCCCAACAAATTGGCTCTTAGTGAACCCGCTTAATACATTCCTATTGATTGTGGTCTTCGTATGGATCCAGACCGGTTTTGCGATGGTGGTACTTTCGGCGGCGATAAAGGCGATTCCAGATGAAATCTTAGAAGCATCGATGCTCGATGGCGCAAGTGGTTGGAAGCGCTTCTCGCGAGTAACGGTGCCGATGATTCGTGGCACGATTATCGTCGTATTGAGTACGATCACAATCGGAGCCCTGAAGGTATTCGACATCATACGAACAATGACTGGTGGAAACTTCAAAACCAGTGTTATTGCAAATGAAATGTATAACCAGTCGTTCAGAGCGCTGAATTACGGCACTGGAAGTGCTCTAGCAATCATCCTCTTCCTAGGAGTGCTTCCACTCGTGGCATATAACGTGATGAATCTTCGTCGAGAACGGAGCGAGCGCTAATGGCACGAAAACTCCGCAAACGTGATATCGAAGTGGTAAAGACCCATCTAAGTTCTCCGTGGGCTAGCTTCACTGCAATCGTAATTGCAACGCTCTGGACGATTCCCACCTTTGGTTTGTTCGTAACCTCATTTAGACCAAGTACTGGAATAAATAGCTCTGGCTGGTGGACGGTCTTTACCAATCCTGAGTTCACGTTTACAAACTACACAAGGGTGCTTTTCGAAGGACGGGGCGCAACTCCACCGCTCAGTCAGTACTTCTTAAATACCTTCGCAATCGTTATTCCTTCGACAATTATCCCCATAACTATTGCAATCTTCGCCGCGTATGCCATTGCTTGGTTTGATTTCAAAGGTCGCAATTTACTTTTCTTCACAATCTTTGCCCTTCAGGTTATTCCGCTACAAATGTCGTTGATTCCCTTGCTACAACTATTCTCCGGCGGTCTTCACATCGGAACAGTCACGGTGATTCCAAGCTTCGGAATAACAGGGACATTCATCCCAATTTGGCTCGCTCACACTATGTTTGGCCTACCTCTGGCTATTTTCTTGCTACATAACTTCATCGCCCAACTACCGCGCGAATTGATAGAGGCAGCTCGAGTCGATGGTGCTGATCACTTCAAACTATTCCGACAAATCATCTTGCCCCTTAGCATTCCTGCGATAGCGTCATTTGCGATTTTTCAATTCCTATGGACATGGAACGATCTATTGGTCGCCCTTACTTTTGGTGGCGGTAAGCGAGAGATTGCTCCGCTAATGGTCCGACTCGCTGAGATGACGGGTACTCGTGGCGGGGATTGGGAGCTTCTGACTGCTGGTGCATTTGTGTCGATACTCGTCCCAGTTGCAGTCTTCTTCGCGCTACAGCGCTATTTTGTCCGTGGCTTATTGGCTGGCTCGGTTAAGGGCTAAATCCTTTCATTACCTTCGATCTGAGTGGCATACTCAGGTCTATGACCGATGAGGTTCGCGCATTTGCATTATCTGAATTGAGAAAACGTAAGAGCGTTAAGTGGCGACAATTCCCAAGTGATGTCCTTCCTCTTCCCGTTGCTGAGATGGATTTCCCCATAGCTGAACCGGTGAAGATTGCACTACGCGACATGATTGATCGATCTGATACTGGTTACCTTGGACCATTTCCCGAGATGTTTGAAGCGTTCAAAAACTTCTCAATCACCCGTTGGGGATGGAGTCCTGACACCACTCAAATCCGTATCGCTACAGATGTTGGCGTCGGAACGGTTGAAGTAATAAGGACTCTCATCAGCCCTGGCGATCAAGTTGTTTTGAATTCTCCGGTCTACGACAACATGTGGCGCTGGGTAGCAGAAGTCAAAGCAGAGTTAATCGATGTGCCATTAATAGAACGAAACATGGAGTATTCCATTGACCTAGATGGAATCGAGCGCGCTTATAAGGCTGGTGCAAAAGTCCACATACTTTGCAGTCCACATAATCCAGTCGGAATCATCTTCACAAAGAGTGAACTCGCTCGCATCGCTGAGCTGGCAAGACAATATGGAGTCATCGTGATTAGTGATGAGATTCATGCAGCACTCACTTATCCCGGCAACACTTTTGTACCATTCCTCGCTGTATCTGATGCTGCTCGCGAAGTTGGGATCTGTGTAACTAGCGCTAGTAAGGCATTCAATCTAGCCGGACTAAAGTGCGCCATGATTGTTACTGAGAATGAGGATCTGAAGAAGCGCATTAATTCCATGCCTATTTCTGTTGCTTTTCGCGCCTCGCTTTTTGGGGCGGTAGCAGCAACCGCAGCATTTGATAAGTCCACCAGCTGGTTAGATGGAGCCCTGAAGACTCTTGATGAAAATCGGAATCTGATTAGAGCCTTGATAGATTCGAAAATTCCAGCGCTTGGTTATCGCATTCCAGACTTTGGTTATTTAGCATGGTTAGACCTTTCTAAACTCGGGCTCGGTGATGATCCGACCAAAGTAATTCTGGAGAAAGGAAAGCTTGCTCTCAACTCCGGTTCCTTCTACAGCCCTAAGCACTCCCAGTTTGCTCGCTTGAATTTTGGCACCAGTGCAGAGAACATCGAAGAGGGCTTCAATCGCATATTGCGTTCACTCTAGATGAATAAACATTACGACGTAGCAGTAGTAGGAGGCGGACATAACGCCCTAGTTGCAGCCTGTTACTTAGCAAAAGCTGGCAAGAGCGTTGTTGTCTTGGAGAAGAATCGGGAATTTGGAGGCGCAACTAAGAGCGTCTATGCGTTTCCTGGCGTACCGGCAAAGTTATCAAGATACTCATACTTAGTTGCGCTCCTTCCAGACCAGATCAAGCAGGAACTCAACTTAGAGTTCGAGACTTTGAGCCGAACCGTTTCTTCCTACACTCCGATTGATGAGAGCGGTGTATTGATCAATCGAACCTTCGATGACGAATCTCGAAACTCGATTGATTCCTTTACAAATAGCAAAAAAGAGAGTGCGGCTTGGGAGCTCTTTTATTCTCGAATAGCCCAGGTAGCCAGCCTTCTTGCTCCGACAATGTTGCAACCGTTACGAAGTGAGGCGGAAATGAAGGCCTTAATCGGCGAGGATCTTTGGCAAGAGTTCGTCGCTCAACCGCTATCAGAAACCTTGCATGGATATTTCAAAGATAACTTCATCAAGGGCATTGTGCTCACCGATGGATTGATAGGCACCTTTGCTAGCGCAACGGAGAGACTGAGCAATATCTGCTTTCTCTACCACTTGATCGGAAATGGGACTGGTGAATGGCGAGTACCTAGAGGGGGAATGGGAAAGTTAGTGGAAGCTCTCATCAATCGTGCTCAACTCTTAGGAGTTGAACTTCGAGCCAGCGCTAGGGTTGTAACGATCGAGCCGGGGGATTCAGGCGTTGCTATCGGAATTGAAAACGGAGAACGGGTGAGCGCGAAGCTTCTTCTCTCAGGTGCATCCCCAGCTTCGTTAGAGAAGTTGACGGGGATAACCGCGCCTAATTTTCGTGATGGATCCCAGGTCAAGATGAATATGGTCCTGAAGCGCCTCCCCAGATTAAAGAGTGGAATGGATCCTAAGAAAGCTTTTGCTGGAACCTTTCACATAGATGAGAGCTACGACCAACTAGAGAGGGCCTACGCGCAAGCAAAGTCTGGAGTGATTCCAGATGAGATCCCCTCCGAGATGTACTGCCACACTTTGACTGACCCTTCAATCCTTGATGACTCGATGAAGTTGGCCGGAAATCACACTCTTACTCTCTTTGCCTTACATACTCCGGCATCACTCTTTGATGCAGACCACGATCGAGTGAAGACTGAAGTGACACGCAGGATCCTGGCTGGACTAAATAAATACCTGGCTGAGCCGATCGAGGAGTTGCTCCTAACGGATTCTGACGGAAAGCCCTGTTTAGAGGTTAAAACTCCACAAGAACTTCAAGGCGAAATTGATCTTCCTAGAGGAAATATCTTCCATGGAGACCTTTCCTGGCCTTGGTTGACGGGCGATGAAAATCGAAGGTGGGGAGTTGAAACAACTCATGATCGAGTCCTCATCGCTGGCGCTGGAGCGATTCGAGGTGGCGGGGTTAGTGGAATAGCTGGTCATAATGCAGCAATGGCTGCATTGGAGAGATTAGAGAAAAGCAAATAAGATTCAGGCATGAAAGCAGTTAGACGAATAATCGCTCTTGCAACACTGCTAACCGTTGCTGTTCGCGGAATCGTCTCCTTCTTGAATTGGTTTGAGAAGCAAGAGGAAGTTGGCGCAGTCTGGGCCGAAGAGGAAGAGCATGAGGAGTTCTTTGGATGACCTATTCATATGTTCCTGGGACTTGCAATCTAGGTAAGGCCGAAATCCGTAGACGTCAATTTGTAGCGCTCATAGGTGCTCTCTTAACGCTAGTTAGTTTTGTCGGACTTCTCGCTGCTGATGCTCCAAACACTGCACGCTGGTCACTCTTCGCACCCTTGATGGTTTTCTCAGTCGGCTTTATCCAGTCGCGAAAGAAGTTCTGTTTGGCGTATGGCTTGATGGGAACATTCAATCTAGGAAAACTAGGTGACATGACTCGAGTGCAGAGTGAAGAAGATCGTCTCGCCGATCGCAAGACTGCCATCTCCATCTTTCTCCAGAGCGCGCTTCTCGCAGTAGCCCTAACTCTGTTTTTCGTTATCTTGCCGCTTTAGGCGTAAGCATCTGACTTTGGAAGATTTCGAAAGCATCCAGAGATGGATTAGTGATGTTGGGTCACTCAAGCGCGCGGTGATATCGGGACGTAGAAAGTCGCATAATCCAAAGTACAAAAGGGTTGACATCCGTCCAGTGAAAATCAAGGAGCAGTTGATGCTCCAAATTGTCTTTCATGACGGTAAGCAAGATCTGACGAAGAATTTTCTTCCAGCAGAAGCGGATATAAAAGGTCTATTAGACGACGGATATGCAAACTTACTTATCGAGAGAGTAACAGAGACTCTGACGATAAGAATTACCAAACAAGGCGCGTTACAGATTCATAGAGCCAAGAGCGAAGAGATCACAGATATCAATATCAATCATGATCACAAGAAGAGGCGTGCCCTACCAATTGATGATGAGATTTTTCAGGCCTTGGGAATCGCAACAAAAGAAGGCGAGTTGATACCTCGCCAAAGCGATAAGTATCGCCAGGTAGATGATTTTTTGAAGATAATCGAGAGCACATTGGATCAGTTATCAGATCGAGAGATCTCTGTTGCTGATTTGGGTTGTGGGAATGCCTATTTAACATTTGCTGTATATAAGTATCTTTCACTCAAAGACAAGGTTGTAAATGTTGTGGGCGTAGATAATAAGGAGGAGTCAAGGGCGCGAAATTCTAAAATCGCTAAAGAACTCGGAATCTCTGATCAGGTCAAGTTCGTAGCTAATGACATCGCTGATTTCCCAGTGACCAAAACATCACTTGTTATCGCTCTCCATGCATGTGACACTGCAACTGATGATGCGCTTGCTTGGGCAATTAAGAGTAAGGCTAGAGTGATACTCGTATCTCCGTGCTGTCATCACGACCTCAACAAACGGGTTCGGGCGGCAAGCGAGGAGTGGGAGCCGCTTTTCCGACATGGCATCGTGAAGGAGCGTTTTGCGGATCTTCTAACTGATTCTCTCCGGGCTGAGTTATTGCGGATTAATGGCTACAAAGCAGACATCATCGAGTTTGTCTCAATCGATCACACGCCGCGAAATTTGATGATCAGGGCGACTGCCTCTGGAATTGCCGCAGATCGGAGCAATTACGAGAGCCTCTGTAAGCAATGGTCGGTAAATCCGTATCTCGCAACGCTACTTCCCTAAGTTAGGCTTGCCCTCTATGTCGAACACAGTCCTAGCTTCGCTGCCAATCGGAGAGCGCGTCGGAATCGCCTTCTCTGGTGGTTTGGATACATCAGTAGCAGTCGCCTGGATGCGTGCGAAGGGCGCAATTCCTTGCGCGTACACCGCAGATCTTGGTCAATATGATGAAAGCGATATTGCTTCGGTTCCAGATCGCGCTAAACAATATGGAGCTGAATTAGCTCGGTTAGTCGATTGCAAAGAGACTCTCGTTGAAGAGGGGTTAGCAGCGCTGGCATGCGGCGCATTCCACATCAGAACTGGTGGGCGGATCTACTTCAATACAACTCCACTTGGACGTGCCGTAACCGGAACACTTCTGGTTCGAGCAATGCTCTCAGACAATGTTTCTATCTGGGGAGATGGATCAACATATAAAGGAAATGACATTGAGCGTTTCTATCGCTATGGATTGTTAGCAAATCCAACTCTCAAGATCTATAAGCCTTGGCTTGATAAGCAATTCGTGACTGAGCTTGGTGGACGCAAAGAAATGTCAGAGTGGTTGACCGCGAATAAACTTCCTTATCGAGATAGCAAGGAAAAGGCATATTCCACCGATGCAAATATTCTTGGGGCTACCCATGAGGCTAAAGAGCTAGAGAAGCTAGAGAGCTCGATCGAAATAGTCGAGCCGATTATGGGAGTTAGATTCTGGGATCAAAGCGTTGCCATTTCTTCCGAGGATGTTCGAATCCAATTCGCATCAGGCCGACCAGTAGCCATAAACGGCAAGGACTTCACAGATGTAGTTGCTTTGATGCAAGAAGCGAATGCAATAGCAGGCCGCCATGGTCTAGGAATGTCAGATCAGATTGAAAACAGAATCATTGAAGCTAAGAGTCGCGGCATCTATGAAGCCCCCGGTATGGCGCTTCTCTTCATAGCCTACGAGCGCCTTCTTACCGCTATTCATAATGAGGACACCATCGCAAACTATGCACAAGAGGGTAGAAGGCTCGGAAGACTTCTATACGAGGGAAGATGGTTCGACCCTCAGTCATTGATGCTCCGAGAATCATTGACTAGATGGGTTGCTTCTACTATTTCAGGGACTGTGACGATTCGACTACGCCGTGGCGATGACTACTCAATTATCAACACAACAGGCGAGGGTTTCTCGTATCACCCAGAGAAGTTGTCAATGGAGCGGACTCAAGATGCAGCCTTTGGTCCAGAGGATCGAATCGGACAACTAACTATGCGTAATTTGGATATCCAAGACACGAGAGCAAAGCTTGAGATGTACCGGGAACGTGGCCAGATTGGAAAAGGAAAGTTTGAATTAGCCGATCCAACAGAGGGGTAGACATGTCACAAACAAAGATCTCAAAAATCCTCGATGGCTTTATTGAAGAGGGAATCAAGATGACTCCAATCGGAGCCACCCTCCTTGGTGTTCCGGGATTTGACGACAAACTAGATGACTTCTCGATGGTTGGCCAGAAAGCGCGTGAAGAGCTGACCCGTAAAACCTTAAATCAAGTGAAGGCTGAAACCCCAGAAAATGAATATGACCGGATTGCTCAGGCTGTTGCGGTTGAACGACTTTCCTCAGAACTTAGATTGAGTGAGACTCACGAGTCGAGGGCGCTCTTCAATCTGATTTCATCTCCCGTCACTTCAATCCGCCAAGTCTTCGAGATGATGCCTAAAGATAAGCAAGATTCAAGTGCTAATGCCACCAAGAGACTTAATGCAATTAGTGATGCCTTGAAGGGTTGGTGCTCCACATTGGAGGCTGTTGCTGGAGAGGGAAGAGTTAACTCAACCCGCCAAGTTCTGGCCACCGCCGGACAGCTCGAAACTTTCTCTAAGGGTGCTTTCCAAGCTGTTGCAAAGAAGTTTGATAGCGCGGGAACAAGCAGCGAACTCCTTCAAGCCGCCAAGAACGCTGAATCTGCCTGTTTGGAGACTGCTAACTGGCTCAAGAATTCCTACGCTCAAAAGTCTGATCCAAAGGATGGAGTTGGCGAAGAGCGTTACAAGATGTGGGCACGCCATTTCACCGGAGCTGATTTAAATCTCCGCGATACATACGAGTGGGGAATCGCCCAACTAGATGAGATTAACGCCCGTATGAAGCGTGCTGCCGATCGACTCTATCCAGATGCAACGTCACTTCGAGAAGTTGCAGATCGCCTAGATAAGGATCCTCGCTACACCGTTGAGGGCGAAGAAGAGCTTCTCCGCAAGTTAAAGGATTTCATCGAGAAAGCAGTTGATCGCCTTGATGGTAAGGAATTCGATATCGATCCGCGCATTAAGAACTGCGAAGCAAGGCTTGCTCCAGAAGGAAGCGCTTCAGCTGCTTATTACATGGGCCCAAGTGAAGATTTATCTCGCCCAGGTACTACTTGGTTTCCGACCATGGGTCGTAAGACTTTTGGTTGGTGGAATATAGTCTCAACTTGGTATCACGAAGCAGTACCAGGACATCATTTGCAAGTCGCAACAACTAAAGTCAATACAGTTCGTCTAAATCGCTTCCAGCGAAATCGTGTCTGGGTATCTGGATACGGCGAAGGTTGGGCGCTCTATGCAGAACGTCTGATGGATGAATTAGGTGCATTTGAAGATCCTGGTTATGAGATGGGATATCTATCTGCTCAAGGCCTAAGGGCCGCTCGAATCGTTGTCGATATCGGAATGCATTGTGGCTACAAAGATTTCGATGGTGAGGTTTGGAATGCCGAATCAGCTTTCAAGATTCTCCACGAGCGCGCACTTCTAGATGAAATCTCTGCGCGTAGCGAGGTCGATCGATATTTAGGTTGGCCGGGTCAGGCGATCTCTTACAAAGTTGGCGAACGTTTCATGATGGAAGCAAGAGAAGATGCAAAGAAGCGTTTGGGTAATGATTTCAATCTAAAGAAATTCCATTCATATGTGCTCAATCTTGGCCCGATGGGACTTGATCCATTTAAGGCAGAGATGGCCGTTTGGAACGGTCAATAGCCCTCCGCTAGACTCATAGCGTTGTTTCCGGGGTCGGTGTAATTCCGAACCGGCAGTTAAAGTCTGCGACCCGCTAGCCGCCAGCTATCGGTGGACTTGGTGAAATTCCAAGACCGACGGTTAAAGTCCGGATGAGAGGAAACAAATACGCGCAGTCCTGCGCGTGCTCTTTTGCGCACCCCGGAAATCTTTCGGAGGTGACGAGCATGACTGATCTTTCAACACTCATGCGTCGCGCCGATCAACTTTCAAAACTTGGCTTGGGTAAAACTGCACCTAACCCGATAGTTGGTGCACTTGTTCTTGGTAATCAAGGTGAGCTAATCAGCGAAGGGTTCCACCATCGCGAAGATGGCGGCAAGCATGCAGAGATAGTCGCATTAGAAGCAGCCGGTGCTCGCGCGCAAGGTGCAACTTTGATTCTCACTCTTGAACCCTGTAACCATCATGGAAAGACTCCTCCCTGCACTGAAGCAATCGTGGCATCGGGAATAAAGAAAGTCGTGTTCGCAGTCTCCGATCCAAATCCAAAGGCAGCTGGCGGCGCAGATGCACTGAAGCGAGCTGGAATAGAAGTTGAAGGTGGCCTACTAGCGGATGAAGTCAGCTTCACCAATAGAGCATGGTTTACGAAGATTAACCGTTCTCGTCCTTATATAACCTTAAAGGTTGCGACTTCCTTGGATGGCAAAGTTGCGGCATCGGATGGATCATCCAAGTGGATCACAAACGCTCTCTCTCGATTAGATGTCCATAGATTAAGAAGTGAATGCGATGCCATCGTGACTGGCACTGGAACTGTTATCTCCGATAACCCGGCGATGACCGTTAGAGGGGTTGATCGAAACAACTTTGAATTCAAACCGAATCGCATCGTCATGGGTAAAAGAGCAATTCCTGCAGGATCAAAGATCCTCGACGAGAGCGCATCTACAGTTCATATCGAGAGTCACAATCTCTCATCACTTCTTGAGCTGGCAGAAGAGAAGGGCTGGAACAGGATTCTTGTGGAGGCTGGACCAAAGTTGACCAGCGCATTCTTAAAAGCTGAACTCTTCGATGAGCTATTCATCTATCAGGCTCCAACACTTCTCGGAGGCAACTTTGATTTCGTTGGAGACTTTGAAGTGAGGAACATCCAGGAGCGCCTTGACTTAGAACTCTACTCTTCTGAAGTTATTGGTGAGGAAGAGAAGAACTTGCGCATACATCTATTGGCGGTGACTCGATAATGTTCACTGGATTAGTTGCCGACAAGGGTCAAGTACTTGAGATTAAGAAGAATAGCGAATCTGCACTCTTTAGGATTGAAAGTAATTTAATTGCCGAAATCAAGGTTGGTGACTCGATAAGCGTTAACGGTGTCTGCTTGACCGCTATTTCACTTGGAGAGCAATTCTTTGAGGCTGATGTCATGATTCAAACGCTTCGAATAACAAGTCTTAGCTCTCTGCGGGTAGGAGATCCCGTAAATCTTGAACTAGCAGCAAGAGCTGATTCGAGGCTCGGCGGGCACATCGTCCAGGGACATGTCGACGGCGTAGGTAAAGTTAGAGAGAACTCGCAAGGGGAGAAGTGGAATAAGTTTGTAGTTTCGGTACCAGAAAATCTAACTAAGTACATCGTCAATCAGGGATCGATTGCGATCGATGGAGTATCGCTCACCGTTGGAGAGATAAACGATCAAACAGTCACACTCTGGTTGATTCCAGAAACGCTTGCAAAGACGAATCTATCTAGCAGGAAGTTGGACGATATTGTGAATATCGAAGTAGACGTGATTGCGAAATATGTAGAGCGTCTGATGAATCGTGGTGATTCTGATGCAAAGTGAACTCCAGAGAGCTGTTGAAGTATTTCAGCACGGTGGATTTGTCATCGTTACTGATGATGCAGATAGAGAAAATGAAGGAGATCTCTTCCTTCTGGCGAGCGCAGCCACGACTGAGAAGATTGGTTTCATGATCCGATACACCTCGGGCGTCATTTGTGTCGCTATGACCGAAGAACGTTCTCGACAACTTCACCTACCACTTATGGTCAAGCAGAACCAAGATACGAAGCGAACAGCATTCACCGTGACTGTTGATGTAAAGCATGGAATTACAACAGGGATCAGTGCAGAAGAGCGCGCAAACACTATTCGGGCGCTATCTGATGCAAGATCTACGGCTGAGGATTTCATCCGCCCTGGGCATATCTTTCCGCTCATCGCAGATGAAGGTGGGCTGATGGCACGGCGGGGACATACCGAGGCAATCGTTGAACTGTGCTATCTGGCTGGCGAAACTCCTGTAGGAGTAATTAGTGAGTTGGTCAACGAAGATGGCTCGATGATGCGCGGCACGGAACTCCGTGACTTTGCAGCCAAACACGCGATTCCGATGATTACTATCGAAGATCTATCAAAGTCCCTCGCGCCTGTCCGAAGTAAAGTCATTGAGAAACTTGAATGGGCGAAGCTACCTCGTGCTAATTCAGAGTGGCGAATTGCAACCCACTCGGGTCAAGGTGGAGTTACTCATGCAGTTTTAGCACTTGGTGAAATTAAGAATAAAGAAACTCTGGTAAGAGTTCACTCAGAGTGCCTAACTGGAGATGTTCTTGGATCAATGCGTTGTGATTGTGGAGACCAACTTGCAGAAGCTATGAAGGCGATAGAAGAAGTCGGTTCAGGTCTAGTCATATATCTGCGTGAACACGAGGGAAGAGGTATTGGCCTCGGCGAGAAGATTCGAGCTTATCGTCTACAAGATGAAGGGCTAGATACGGTTGATGCGAATCTTGCGCTTGGTCATGCGATAGACGAACGTGATTTTCAGGATGCAGTTGAGATTCTAAGAGACTTAGGTCTCACGGAGATTACTTTGCTGACCAATAATCCTGTAAAAGTTGAGACGCTAAAGGCGTCAGGTATTGAAGTTCATGTGAAGCAACTAGTGACTCAGCCAAATCCTCATAACATCAATTACTTGAGAGCTAAGAGTGAGCGACTAGGCCACTCTATTAATGAAACCAGAGAGGACTCCTAATGTCAGGAAATGCACCAAAAGTAAGAATTTCATCGCTCGCTGGCGCCAAGGTAGCGATCATCTCTGCTAGATGGCATCAGGAGATATGTGAGTCTTTGGTGTCTGGCGCAGAGCGAGCTTTGGCCGAGGCTGGAATCACTGATGCTGAAGTCATCTACGTTCCAGGCTCATTCGAATTACCTTTAGCCGCCCAATTCGCACTAAATGCCGGAGCAGATGCTGCGGTAGTCGTCGGTGTAGTGCTTCGTGGTGAAACACCACACTTTGATTATGTCTGCCAGGGAGTGACTGACGGCGTGATGCAGGTCTCCCTTACATTGGACAAGCCGATCGGATTCGGAGTTCTAACAGTAGACACGGTTGAGCAGGCAGTCGCGCGAAGTGGAATAGCGGGAAGCAAGGAAGATAAAGGTTATGACAGCGCGATAGCCGCACTTGAACTTCTTCGCGTTAAGCGTGAGCTAGGTGATAGGTTGAGAAAGTGAGTTCCGCAGGTGAAAAGTTCCGCTCTGCATTGAAGAGTGAATCACCTTTACAAATTATCGGAACGATAAATGCGAATCATGCGCTACTTGCAAAGCGGGCTGGTTATCGTGCGATCTATCTCTCTGGAGGCGGGGTTGCTGCGGGTTCATTAGGGGTTCCAGATCTAGGAATAACAACGCTCGAAGATGTATTGGTTGATGTTCGGCGAATAACTGCAGTATGCGATCTTCCGTTACTAGTTGATGTTGATACTGGTTTCGGCCCATCCGCGTTCAACATTCAAAGAACTATCAAGTCTTTAATTGACGCTGGAGCTGCCGCAGCACATATGGAGGACCAAATCGGTGCCAAACGGTGTGGTCATCGCCCAAATAAAGAGGTCGTCTCAACTCAAGAAATGGCAGATCGCATCAGGGCGGCCACTATCGCAAGGGGAAGCGACTCCTTCTATCTCATCGCCAGAACCGATGCAGTTGCTGTCGAGGGATTAGATAGCGCGATCTTGAGGGCCAAGGCTTATGCAGAAGCAGGTGCAGACGCAATTTTTGCCGAAGCTATCCGCACACTAGAGGATTACAAGCGCTTCACTTCCGAGGTAAAGGTTCCCGTTCTTGCAAATATAACTGAGTTCGGACTCACTCCTCTCTTCACTCTGCAAGAGCTAAAGGGTGCTGGAATCGCTATGGCTCTGTATCCATTATCTGCGTTCCGCGCGATGAATAAAGCTGCAGAGCGGGTATTTGAGGTTATTCGTAAAGAGGGAACCCAGAAATCAATCTTGGGCGAGATGCAGACTCGCGAAGAGCTGTATGAGCGGATCAATTACTATGAATACGAGAAATCGTTGGATGAATTTCAAGCCGAGAAGCGCGGGGAATGAGCGAATTCAAGGCAAAGAAGTCGGTCGCTCTCTCTGGAGTACCCGCCGGAAATACCGCACTCTCGACTGTTGGACATAATGGAAATGAACTTCACTATCTTGGCTATGACATTAAGGACCTTGCTGAAAAGTGTGAATTTGAAGAAGTAGCGTTCTTGATTCTCTATGGAAAACTGCCGAACAAAAGCGAGTTAGATTCTTATAAACGCACACTCAAGTCGCTACGTACACTCCCATCACCGGTTCTTACTATCTTGGAAAATATCCCGGCAAGCGCCCACCCGATGGATGTGGTGCGAACCGGAGTCTCTGCTCTTGGTTGTCACAACCCTGAGTCAAGCGGCCAAGATGATGAAGCGGCGCTAGAGGTCGCAAATCGCTTGATTGCCTCAACTCCCTCGATGCTTCTCTATTGGTATCACTTTTCTAACCACGGAAAACGAATTTCGCTCGAAACTGAAGCCGATTCTGTTGGTGAGCATTTCTTGACGCTACTTCACAACAAGAAACCATCCGCTCTATGGATTCGGGCCATGCATACATCGCTAGTCCTCTATGCAGAACATGAGTTCAACGCATCAACCTTTACAGCTCGTGTCATAGCTGGAACTGGCTCTGATATGTACTCGAGCATCACTGGTGCGATCGGCGCCCTCCGTGGACCAAAACATGGTGGCGCAAATGAGGTGGCTCTCGAGATTCAAGAGCGTTATTCCTCGGCAGATCAGGCTGAAGCGGATATAGCTAAGCGCATCGAGAATAGGGAAGTGATAATCGGTTTTGGCCATCCTGTGTACACAGTAAGTGATCCCAGAAATCCCATCATCAAGTCAGTGGCAAAAGAGCTATCCGGTGGCCAGGGTATCTACGAGATTGCAGAGCGAATCGAAAAGGTTATGTGGGAGAAGAAGAAGATGTTCCCGAACTTAGATTGGTTTTCTGCAGTGGCTTACAAAGAGATGGGTATTCCGACCTCTTTCTTCACTCCAATCTTTATCTTTGCTCGAATAACAGGTTGGGCAGGTCACATAATCGAGCAGCGTCATGACAACAAAATCATCCGCCCTAGTGCAAACTATGTCGGCCCCGAAAATAGAGCTTTCGTGAAGATGGAGGATCGGTAGATGTCTGCCAATTTCACCAAATCAGACCTTCCCTTTGATCAAGAGATGGTTGATATTGTTGATTATGTACTGAATTACAAGATTGATTCTGAGTTGGCGAAGAAGACGGCTTGGTATTGCTTTCTTGACACGATTGGTTGCGGTTTAGAGTCTCTAGAGTACGAAGCTTGTCGAAAACTCCTCGGACCAGTCGTCCCAGGCGTAAGGATCGAAAATGGCGTGCGAGTTCCTGGAACTGATTATGAATTGGATCCCGTCCAAGGAGCATTCAGCATCGGCGCTGCTATCCGATGGTTGGATTTCAATGACACCTGGTTAGCAGCCGAATGGGGCCATCCTTCAGATAATCTCGGTGGAATCTTGGCCGTCGCGGATTGGCTATCGAGAAATGCCGTGGCAAAAGGCGGAAAGCCACTTCTAATGAGCGATGTCTTCAACGCGATGATCATGGCTCATGAGATACAAGGATGTATTGCCCTTGAGAATTCGTTTAATAAAGTGGGTCTTGATCATGTCATCTTGGTCAAGGTTGCATCCACAGCAGTAGTTGGAAAGTTACTTGGGCTAACTAGAGAACAGATCCTTAATGCGGTCTCGCTTGCCTGGGTGGATGGACAATCACTTCGAACTTATCGTCATTTCCCAAATGCTGGATCAAGGAAATCATGGGCAGCAGGCGATGCAACATCGCGCGCAGTACGTCTTGCACTTATCGCAAAGACTGGGGAGATGGGATATCCATCCGCGTTAACCGCAAAGACTTGGGGTTTCTACGATGTCTCCTTTAAAGGGGATAAATTCAAGTTCCAACGCCCATATGGCTCATATGTGATGGAGAACGTGCTCTTCAAGATCTCGTTCCCGGCTGAATTCCATGCCCAGACCGCGGTGGAAGCAGCTCTCAAGATTTACAAGGAAATGGTTGCTCGCGGCAAGAACGAATCAGATATTGAAAGGATTGAAATCCGGACACACGAGGCTTGTATTCGCATTATTGATAAGAAGGGCCCACTTCGAAATCCAGCCGATCGGGACCACACTATTCAATATATGGTCGCTATACCTCTGATCTTCGGTCGCTTGACAGCGCGCGATTACGAAGACGATATTGCTGCTGATCCCCGGATTGATGCTCTCCGTGAGCGGATGAAATGCGTCGAGGATCCTCAATTCACCAAGGATTATCACGATCCAGAAAAGCGTTCGATTGCAAACGCAGTTACGGTCTACTTCAAAGATGGAAGTAAAGTCGATGAGATAGCGATTGAGTATCCGGTTGGCCATAAGCGCCGCCGGGATGAGGGAATTCCTCTACTTATTGAGAAGTATCGAACCAATCTGGCTCGAATCTTTGATAAAGCCCAACAGGAGAAGATCGCTGAGCTAACTCTTAACTATGAGCAGTTAGCTAAGACTCCCGTAAATGAGCTGATGGAGTACTTTGTAAAGAAGAGTTAGCGGTTTTGGGGGAATCCGAGGTTGATTCCTCCATGACTTGGATCAAGCCACCTACTAGTCACTACCTTTCCACGGGTGAAGAAGTGAACGCCTTCTGTGCCGTGTGCGTGAGTGTCGCCGAAAAGTGAACTCTTCCATCCACCAAATGAGTAGTAGGCGGTTGGCACAGGAATCGGGACATTGATCCCAATCATTCCTACTGTGACTTCATTTTGGAAGCGACGTGCAGCCCCGCCATCGTTGGTGAAGATTGCTGTGCCATTTCCGTACCGATGGCTGTTTATCAACGCTAAACCTTCGTCGTAACTCTTTACTCGTACGACGGAGAGAACAGGTCCGAAGATCTCATCGTTATAGATAGACATGTTTGGCTTTACATGATCGAAGAGCGTCGGGCCCAACCAAAAACCATTCGCGGCTCCATCGACCTTTGGGTTTCGTCCATCAACGACCAACTTTGCACCTTCTCGCTCACCTGCGTCGACATAATAGGCAACCTTGTCTCGGTGCACTGAGGTAACCAGAGGCCCCATATCAGCGCCTCCACTGCCATCGCCGGTGCGGAGTTTGCTCATCCGCTCAGATATCTTCTTAACCAATTCATCGCCGATAGGTTCGACCGCAACAAGGGCTGATATCGCCATGCAGCGTTCACCTGCAGAACCAAAACCTGCATTCACGGCGGCATCTGCTGCGAGATCCAAATCGGCATCTGGAAGTACCAACATATGGTTCTTTGCGCCGCCGAGAGCCTGGACACGTTTTCCAGCTTTAGTGCCATTTTCATAGATGTATTGAGCGATAGGTGTTGAACCAACAAAAGATACAGAAGCGATATCAGGATGCTCCAAGATGCGATCAACAGCGACTTTATCGCCGTTTACGACGTTGAAGACGCCGTCTGGCAGTCCAGCCTCTTTCCAATACTTTGCCATCAATAACGAGGGCGTCGGATCCTTCTCGCTCGGCTTCAAAACGACAGCATTGCCTGTGGCGATTGCAATCGGGAAGAACCACATGGGAACCATCGCTGGGAAATTGAATGGAGAGATGATCGCAGCAACCCCGAGTGGTTGGCGTATTGAATAAACATCTATTCCAGTCGATACGCCTTCACTGTATCCACCCTTGAGTAGATGTGGAATTCCGCAAGCAAATTCGACTACTTCCAATCCACGGGTTACTTCACCTAGCGCATCCGATAAGACTTTGCCATGCTCAAGAGTGATGGCCTTGGCTAACTCCTCTTTCTTGGCATTTACTATCTCGCGGAAAGCGAAGAGAACCTGTGTTCGTTTAGCTAGCGAAGTGTTGCGCCATTCAATAGCAGCACTCTTAGCTGCAGCTACGGCCTCATCAACTACCGCAGCTGAAGCAAAGTCAACTTTTGCACTAACTTCACCGGTGGCTGGATTGAATACATCGCCGCTTCGTTCCGAGTTACCGCTCCATGAAGAACCGTTTATGTAATGGGTGATTCGCTTAGCGCTCAAGATCAGTCCTTACCTTCGTAGTACTTGGAGATACTCCCTAAAGCCTGATCGATAATCGCTAGACCTTCTTGAGCTTCAGCTTCGCTGATGTTGCAGGGTGGAACCACGTGCATACGATTGAAGTTGGTGAATGGCATCAATCCCTGCTTCTTGCACTCTGCAACTAGTTCGCTCATTGCAGGGCTCGTTCCACCATAAGGCGCTAGCGGATTTCGTGTTACTCGATCACTAACAAGATCCATCGCCCAGAAAACTCCTTGACCACGGACCTCGCCAATCAACTTATGTTTCTTCTGTAGCTCACGAAGACCCGGGCCAATGACTTTCTCGCCGATTTCTGCCGCCTTTTCGACGATCTTCTCTTCTTTCATTACATCGATGGTCGCTACTGCAGCAGCACAAGCAAGTGGATGACCGGAATAGGTAAGCCCACCAGGAAAGACTCGATCGTTGAAAGAATCAGAGATTGGAGTGGAAATTACTACGCCACCTAGCGGGACATAACCGGAGTTCACTCCCTTGGCGAAGACGATCAAGTCAGGTTCTACGGAGGAGTGTTGATAAGCAAACCACTTACCAGTCCGACCGAAACCGGCCATGACTTCATCGGCAATCCAGAGGATTCCGTACTTATCGCAGAGCGCTCTTACTCCCTCTAGGTAACCTTTCGGAGGTACCAATACGCCAGCGGTTCCAACTACCGACTCAATAAGAATGGCTCCGATGGTCTTTGCGCCTTCGAAAATAATTGTGTTCTCAAGATGCTCCAACGCTCGGGCGCACTCTTCCTCTTCGTTCTTCGCCCAAAAGGCAGTTCGATAGAGGTAGGGACCAAAGAAATGTACATGACCGTATGCGAATTCATTTGGCCAACGACGCGGATCACCAGTCGCCGAAATAGCTGCTGAAGTATTGCCGTGGTAGGAACGATAGAAGGAGAGAACTTTGTGGCGACCAGTAAATAGCCGAGCCATACGGATAGCGTTCTCGACCCCATCTGCGCCACCATTTGTGAAGAAAACCTTTGCAAACTTTGGTCCAGCCAACTCAACGATTCGTTTTGCCGCCTCACTTCGCACGTCATTTGCGACTTGCGGCGCTACGGTTGCTAGAACGTCTGCCTGCTTCTTGATTGCATCAATTACTTTCGGGTGTTGGAAACCGATATTCGTGAAGACCAACTGGCATGAGAAATCAAGATACTTCTTCCCGTCAAAGTCCCAGAAGTAAGAACCTTGGCCCCCAGCAACTGGAAGAGGAGAGATTTGTGATTGAGCTGACCAGGAATGAAAAACGTATTTGCGGTCGAGATCGAATACCTCTTTGCCGCGCTCGGGGTTAGGCAGAGTCTCAGACATATCGCAATCTAATCACTTGCCCCCAGGGTCACTCAAACGTTGCGCAGTTCCTCGAGGACTTCTACAGCCGTAACCGATGTGAATTTCTTCGCAGCCCGGCGTCCCGCTTTCGAATGTAACGAAACAGCATCACAAACTAACCCAAACGCATCTTGACCATCTTTTACCGAGACTAAAAAAGAGGCAATGAGGCCAGAAAGGACATCGCCTGTCCCAGCGGTAGCTAACTCAGGTCCTCCAAATCTATCTATGAAGTTGCGCTTTCCATCAGAGATGATCGTTCCGGCTCCCTTAAGGAGAGTTATGACTCCAAACTCATTAGCAATTCTCGATGCAATCTCCTCTCGACTTCCTTCAAATTTCACCCCAAGGTGTTTGAGTTCCCCCTCGTGGGGAGTTATGACGGTAATCGCTTTACGATTCGTTAATTGCTTCACCTTTGAAATGGCTGCACCATCAAGCACTAATGGGATATCTGGGATTGCTGAGAGCTTGCCTTCGCCTGGACCCACGACAAGCGAATCGACTCGCTCATCTTTTAGATTCGATACCGGCACAACATCGGGGTATTTCGCAACGACCTGAGAGATAAGTGCAGCATCACTGCTTACAAACTTTACGTAACCCGCATTACCGCGGCGTGCCCCACCCAGAGCAAGCAGGGCTGCTCCTGGATATCTCTTAGAACCAGCACAGACCGCAACTACTCCGCGGGAGTACTTGTTATCAGTGCGAGATAGTTTCCGACGCGACATGAGTGCACTCCAGATTCTTTGGATTCGAAAGGCACTTGCCGCAAAGAAGATAGAGCTGATGGCAAGATTGATTAGCGCAATTGGTAAATGATTTAGTTGGTGATCCACACAAGTCGCATTCGCCTATTACTTTCGCGTTATCAGAGAAGTCGACCGTCATACGCCCATCAAAGGTGTAGAGAGATCCCTCCCAATAACCTTTATCAGCAAACTTCTCGCCGTATCGAACGATGCCTCCAGCAATCTGATAGACCTCTTCAAAACCGCGTTTCTTCATCACGCTAGAGAGGATTTCGCAGCGAATTCCACCCGTGCAGTAAGTGACGACAGGTTTCTTCTTTAAGTGATCGAATTTTCCACTCTCGATCTCGCTCAAGAAATCTTTAGTTGTCGTTACATCAGGTACGACCGCATTCTTAAATTTCCCAACTTTAGCCTCGTATGAATTTCTGCCATCGAAGAAGACCACCTCTTCGCCTCGCTTTTCGACCAATTCATGGACCTCTTCGGGAGTTAGATGCTTGCCCCCGTCGACTACTCCATTCTCATTAACCGAAATTTCATCAGCGACGCCGAAGGAAACTAACTCATCACGGACTTTCACGCTTAATCTAGGGAAATCATTTCCAGTTCCATCAGACCATTTGAAATCGATCTTCTTGAAACCTGGATACTGCTTCGTTTGTTTCACATATTTTTTCAGTGCAGACATATCTCCACCGAGAGTTCCATTGATGCCATGGCGCGAAATCAGAATCCGCCCTTTCAACCCAAGAGAATCACAGAGCGTCGTCTGCCATAGACGTAGCGCCTCTGGATCAGCCACGGGTGCAAATCCGTAGTAGAGGATTATTTTCGGCAACTCAGGTTTCACCCTGACATTCTAATAGCCTCGCAAAATGCTCCAATTCCTCAGTTGTGAGATGAATACGAGGTTTAGTTAGGCAGCCGGTCAATAATGGGGGCATGGGAAGAGCCACCTCGAATCGCATACTGGCCGTGATTGTTATTGCCGCCTTAGTTCTAAGTGCCGTGTCCGCGTTAGTTTCTTCTTTACGAGAAGATGTTAAGTTCTCAGCGAATACCCCTGAAGGAGTGGTGCAGCTCTACTTGACTGCAATCATCGCAGGCAAGAACGACCAGGCGGCTTCCTATTTTTCCTCTGACTCGACTTGCAATGCATCAGATATAGATCGGGCATATGTATCTGACACTCTGCGCGTTAATCTGGTTTCGACCTCAATCGATGGAAATAGCGCGTATGTGAAGATTGATGCTAATACTGGGGCGAGTGGACCCTTTGATGATGGATATACAGAATCACATACTTATAGGTTGACCCAAGAGTCTGGAAAATGGTTAATCGAAGGAATACCTTGGCCGCTATGGGATTGTGGGACTGTAAATAAATGATTGCAGCTATCTTTATCCAGATTCTCTTTCTTGGGTTGCTCTTCTTTGGTGCCTACAAGTTGTTCAGCCGCGGAGGACGACGCGGTAGTGGCGAATTCTCTATAAGACGCCTCTTCCACTACTCATTGCTCTATTTCTCAGTAATCATCTCTGGCGTTGGAGTTAGTGGGTTACTTGGGCGGACCTTGGAATTTGGAAAGGTGATAGCCGAGAGCAGAACTGATCTTGCAAGAAATCTATCCTTCGCAATCGTAGGCGTACCGCTTGTGTACCTATTTGCAAGATGGTCTACGAAGAATCTTCGCGAGGATTCAACGGAGCGAAACTCCCTTGCGTGGCAGGCATATTTAACGATCACATCAATCACTGCTCTAGTAATAGCCTTAAATGGGTTACATGACACCCTTTCCTGGCTGATCGGCAATGACCCATATAGAGGAACTGCCTTATCTCAGTTAATCATCTGGTCGATCATCTGGTTCTTCCATCTTCGCATCTCGGCTAATGCCGGAGAGGCAAATCGAGCTCAATATCTAATTGGTTCTGGAATCGGATTGTCGATCCTTGCAGTCGGTCTTGGGGGACTCGTCGCAAACACTTTGGAACAACTTATAAACGCTAACCAAGAGATCATTTCAATTGAACGCACCGATCCGATTCTCAACAGCGCAATCACGCTCTTGATGGGCTTGCCGGTTTGGGCCATCTATTGGCTGCGTGGGGCCCTTACCTTCACTCGTGATTTCCTCTGGCACGCATATGTATTCCTAGCTGGAATCGCAGCTAGCTTCATAACTGCTGTCGTTGGTTTTAGCGTCGTCCTATACGACGTCATGGTCTGGCTCCTGGGTGACACCAAAGATCAATCTGCTACTCAACATTTCTTCACGACCGCAAATGCAGTAGGTGCTGCACTAAGTGGGGCTGCAATCTGGGCCTATCACCGTTCGTTGATTCAAGAGGAGAAGGACCGAAGCGAGTTAAGGCGAATTTACGAATACATAGTTACCGGAGTTAGCTTGATTGCCGCTTCACTCGGAATCCTCATGATAATCGTTGCAGCAATAGAGAGTGTTACCCCAAGTGATATTTCCACTTCAGGAGAGGGTACTAATTCGCTTATCTTGGCTGTCACTCTGCTCATCGTCGGAGCACCACTTTGGTGGATCTTTTGGAACCGTATCGAGCGCGCCGTCCTTCGAGACAAGGAAGATTTGGCCTCTCCAACGAGGCGTATCTACTTGCTTATGCTCTTTGGTGTCGCAGGAGTTGCTGCCGTGATTTCACTTATCACATTGATTTTCCTTTTCTTCGATGATTTGCTCAATTCAGAGTTACAGCAGACAACTCTCAGAGATATGAGATTCGCAATTGGAATCTTGATAACGAATCTAGCAATCTCTGGCTATCACTGGACTATTTATAAGAGCGAACGAGACACGACTGTTGAGATATTCCGAAGAGGGAGGCACATCACGTTGGTTGGACCTAGCGACGCCCACATCGTGGACTTACTCAAAGAACAGATAGGCGGAAACGTACAACTTTGGGTTTCACCAGATTCGGGATCACCTTGGAACCTTCAGGAATTGATCGATCTAATCGATATTACTGAGGGTAAGGAACTCCTAGTCATAAACGAGAAAAGAAAACTGCGCGCGATTCAGATAAACCATTAGCGCTTCAGATTCTCTTTCACCATCGCAATCAGTAGTTTTTCATCTACCTTCCAGTCCGATGGAACTCGAACCGTCTTCTTGTTCACAACATAGCCATCAAGCATAGGAGCGAGCTTCTTGAGGACCTTCGGATTCCAGGGCGCGATTGTTATATGGTTTTTAGAAGCCGAGCAGCCAAAGATGTATTGATCTCCAAGCTTTAGCATCGGTTGATTCCATGCAATAACTAGAACAAGCTTTGGATATTTGCTCTGGATTACCTTAAAGACTTTCCGCATCGTTTTTGCTTGCGTCTTATCTAAGGCTAAGAAATATTCTCTCGGAGATTCATGGCGACGAGAACTTGTGGAACCTCTTAAGAACATAACTAAAGCGTTTGCATGCGCCTGGGAAAATCCGAAATTCTCTCGAAGAAAGGCAATCTGCTCCGGATATCTCTTACCTTCTACCTTCTTCATCTCGGAGAACCAGTAGCTCATGGGTTCCCCATATCTCTTCTCAATTGCCGGAAAATGGGATTCGCGTTTCGACTTATCTACCGCCACAAGGTTGAAGCGTACTCTTATACTTAAATGATGATTGACCTCAAGGACCCCACATTCCTAGCGGATCCTTATCCCTTTCTCTCTGAATTGCGCAGGGAAGAAAAGCCAATCTGGCACGACAATCTTGGAATCTTTCTTGCAGCAACGCATAGAGATGCAAGTGAGGTACTTCGCAACAAGTCATTGGGTCGAATCTATGTTGACCGAATCCCTACTTCGAATTGGCAGACCTTCAATTGGCTTCATTCTGAATCAATTCTTGAAAGCGAACCTCCCAAACACACTCGGCTCCGGGGGCTTATTTCGAAGGCCTTTAATCGAAATCGAATTGAGTCTCTCCGACCAAAAATTGAGGCGATAGTCGCGGAACTGCTCAGCGACTTAGATAGTAATGAACCTAGGTTTGATCTAATCTCTCAATATGCAGAACCACTACCCGTAAGGATCATTGCTGAACTTCTTGGCTTTCCGAGAGATGAAGAGCATTTACTGCGCCCGTGGTCACAAGCGATCGTGAAGATGTACGAAGTTTCGCCATCTGAATCAGCCCAACGAGAAGCGCAACTAGCTGCCGCTGAGTTTTCGCAATACATACATGACCTTATGGTGGCTAGAAGAGCTAACCCGGGCAGTGATTTGATCTCTGAGTTGGCTCAAGTGGAAGAGGCGGGGGAGCGTCTTTCAACTCATGAATTGATAGCAACTTGCGTGCTTCTATTAAATGCTGGGCACGAAGCAAGCGTTAATGGCTTTGGTAATGGAATGGTTGCTCTGTTGAAGAGCGATAGGCAACGAGAACTGCTTTTCGGCAACCCAGATAAATACGGCGATACAGCTATAGAGGAATTCCTTCGTTTTGATTCACCACTACAACTATTTGAACGGACGGCCAAAGAGGATGTTGAAGTCGGTGGTGTCATAATTCGTAAAGGCGAAAAGATTGCGAGCTTGCTTGGTTCTGCTAATCGAGACGGGGCCGTGTTCCCAGACCCAGATGAGATGGACATTACTCGATCCCCAAATCCACACATTAGCTTTGGTGGAGGAATCCATTTCTGTATTGGCGCCCCACTGGCTCGACTCGAGATGTCGATAGCTCTACCGGCTTTAATTAAGCGTTTCCCCAATCTGCAACTCTTCAGCGAGCCAAAACGTAGAGAGTCCTTTACTCTGCGGGGCTACGAAAGAGTTGAGGTGGCCAAAAAACCATGAAGTTAGCTTTTGTATCAGGTGGTAGTCGTGGTCTCGGAAAAGAAGTTGCAGCTGCACTTGCTCAACAAGGTCATCGCGTGGTGATAATTGCAAAAGATTCTGAGCGCGCCTCAAGTACCGCAGCAGAACTCAACTCAGAATACGAGATTGCAGACTTGCAGGATCAATCGCAAGCAAGATCTCTTTCAGAGCGAATGCTTGAAAAGTATGGCGTACCTCAAGTAGTCGTCTTGGCTCATGGAGTGATGAGTGACAAGATGGCAAAGACGCTAAGAACTAATGACCAAGAATGGAATCGCGTCCTAAACATAAACTTGAACTCAACATTCACTTTAGTTAATGCCTTTGGAAGCAAGATGGCCGAAGCAAGAGATGGGCGAATCGTCATCTTCTCTGCATGCCTCGGAAGAATGTCAGGTCCAGGAAATGCAGGCGGCCTTGCCCCATATCGAATCTCAAAAGCTGGCGTTAATGCCCTAGTGAGGAATCTTGCTCATGAAACCGGACATGGATCGCGTGGTTTTTTGATAGATGCAATATGTCCAAATCACAGCCGTACCGATATGGGGGGACCCGATGCGCCACGGAGCGCAGCGGAAGGCGCTGAGACTGCAATCTGGTTAGCCACTCGAGATTTCAAAGCTGGAGATCAGACTGGAGTGCTCTGGGAAGATAGAGAAGTAATTCCTTGGTAAGCCTCACCAGTCTTCTCTGATTCGAGGCGTACCCTAATTACATGGATCTATTCGACATCATCTACCCAATCGGAGTCTTCTTCTTTGCCTGGATTTGGGGTTGGTCTTTCACTCACTTCATCGACCAGTAGCAAGCCATGAAGGCCAAGATAAAAAATGGCTTCCCACCGAAAGTCTGTATTCGTTGCAACCGTGAATTTGAGTGGCGAAAGAAGTGGGCCAGGGATTGGGAGAACGTTAAGTACTGCTCCGACCGCTGCCGGTCGGGCAAAAGCTAGTCTTTATCTGCTTTCTTTGTAGCGAAAGCGAATATTGCAAGACCGACAACGAGCGCACCAGCGCCAACTCCGTATGAGATGACGTCTTCGGATCTATTGGAGTCAACAAAGACGCCAACGAATACGACAGCAAGAATGGCAACAACAACACCGATTAGCTTCGACTTAAGGTCATCGAGATCTCTTACCCGCAACCAAAGTGGAACTTCAATCTCTGCATCGATAAATAACTCATACAAGCCATATCCAATAACAAGAAGAACTGTTCCTAAGAGAATCGCATCAACGGCAGTTAGTACTTCGACAATCGTCTCTTTTAATCCAAACTCGCTGGTTACTGCACTAATTACTACTTTAAGAATCTCCAGCGAGCCTTGGCCCATCAACAAGATGGCACCAATTATTGAAGCAATCGCAGGCACGAATACTGCGTAACGAGTCAGGCCAATTAGCTTCTTCATGAGATTAGAGGGTACGGGCATCAGTCGTCCATTACTAGGAAGACGCACCATAGAGATAGATTTCTCTAGTGCGTAAAGCCTTTCAGTTACTTCTTGGTCTCGTGCTCATCTACGCAGGCATCCTTCATCTGACTACTCAAAGAGAAGAATTCCAGGCGCAAGTGCCTTCTTGGGTGCCACTGGATGCGGACTTTGTAGTTGTTGCTTCAGGAATCGTGGAGATCCTTATTGGATTGGCACTCATAACTCTTTGGCGTTATCGACAACAAGTTGGTCTTTTAACTGCTCTCTTCTTCATAGCAATATTCCCAGGCAACATCTGGCAATACCTGGATGGAATCGATGCCTTTGGATTAGATAGCGATAGGGAGCGAGCCATTCGATTGCTCTTCCAGCCGGTTCTTGTCTTTTGGGCACTCTGGTCAAC
>CAZFQY010000011.1:0-29067 GCA_964521265.1 uncultured Clavibacter sp. | reverse complement strand
ACTTGTACCGCCCGAATTACTTGTTTGATTCTTGCAGAGCGGAAGTAAAACTAATCTAGTTCGTGGGCGCCAGTTCCCAAGTAAGCAGACTTGACGTGAGGATCATTTAGAAGATCCTTACCGCGAGCTTCTTTAGTGATGGAACCAGTCTCAAGCACATACGCTCGATCAGAGCGCGAGAGAGCTTGCTGTGCATTCTGCTCCACTAAGAGGATTGTCACGCCAAGCTTGTTGATCTGGGTGATGATCCTGAAGATATTTGCGATCATCTGTGGAGCTAGGCCCATTGAAGGTTCATCGAGAAGAAGTACCTTTGGCTTGGCCATTAATGCGCGGCCAATCGCAAGCATCTGTTGCTCGCCGCCGGAGAGAGTTCCACCTGCCTGAGTCGAACGCTCCTTAAGTCGTGGGAACAACTCGTAGACCATTGCAAGATCCTCTTGCATCTCACTCTTCTTTGACTTCAAGTGATAGGTGCCGAGCTCTAAATTCTCTAGGACTGTAAGGCCCGGGAAAATGCCACGCCCTTCTGGCGCTTGAGAGATTCCCAGATGAACTCGCTGGTGCGCTTTCGCTCCAAGGATGCTCTTGCCGTCATACTCGATGGTTCCAGAAGTTGGATTAAGCAGGCCAGAAATGGTCTTAAGAAGAGTTGTCTTTCCCGCACCATTCGCACCAATTAGAGAGACGATTTCTCCCTGATTCACAGTAATCGAAATCCCTTTTAGGGCTTCGATTTTTCCATAGGCGACCCGAAGGTCCTTAATCTCAAGACGCATCTTCTGGTACTCCCAAATATGCCTCGATGACTCGTGGATCATCTTGAACGATCTGCGGTGTGTTATCAGCGATCTTCTGGCCGAAATCGAGTACTACTACTCGATCCGAAACCTTCATCACCAAAGACATGTCATGTTCAATCAGAAGGATTGTGTAGCCAGCGCTACGAATCTTCTCAATAACCTTCGCCAATTCAACCTTCTCAGCCGGATTGAACCCAGCCGCTGGCTCATCAAGAAGAAGCAATTTTGGCTCGGTGCCGAGTGCGCGCGCGATCTCAAGCCTGCGCTGTACGCCGTAGGGAAGATTTCTTGCGAGGCGGTCGGCATACTCACCGATTCCGATGAAATCGAGAAGCTCCTGAGCCCTCTTCTTATCGCGCTTCTCTTCTCTTCTTGATACGGGAGAGCCAAACAATCCTCCAACTAGGCCAGAACGCTTATGGGTATCGGTTGCAGTCATTACATTCTCAAGAGCAGTCATATCGCCCCAGAGTCTGATGTTCTGGAAAGTTCTTGCGATTCCGCCTTTAGTAATCTTGTAGCGTTTAACTCCGGAGATGGACTTTCCTTGGAACTCAATGGCTCCCGATGTAATCTGATAGACGCCCGTAATCACATTGAAGACTGTGGTCTTGCCAGCTCCATTCGGGCCGATTAGACCGAGAATCTCCTTCTCTTTGACATCGAAGGTGACATCGTTGAGCGCGGTAACGCCACCAAAGCGCATCGTTACATTCTTCAGCGAGATGATTGGATTTGTCACGAGTTCTGCTCCTTACTTGGAAGAGCCTTTTCCCGCTTCTTGCGAGGCAACAATCCATCTGGCCGCAGATTCATCATGATCACTAGAACTAAGCCGAATACAAGGAGTCGCGCATCTGAGAGGAAGCGAATTCGGTCTGGAAGATAACCAAGGATTATCGCGCCAAGGATGACTCCCCAGATATTTCCCATACCGCCGAAGACGACACAGGCGAGGATGAGAATCGAAATCTGAAGTGTGAAGTTATCCGGCGCGATGAAAAGCGTCTTGGATGCGTAAAAGACTCCAGCCGCGCCGCCAACAGAAGCTCCAAGAACGAAGGCCCAAACCTTGTATTTGAATGTAGGAACGCCCATCAGCTCAGCAGCATCTTCATCTTGTCTTATTGATTCCCAGGCGCGACCCGCGCGACGAACAGAGAGGCGACGCACCATCCAGATTGCTAGCAAGATGATTACAAGAAGTGTCCAGTAATAGACGCGGTGGCTATCAAATGCATACTCAATACCGAATATCGGAGGCGGTGACGGGATTCCGATGATTCCACCAGACCGGCCGAGGACCTCAAGATTTAGGGCAACAATTCGGATGATTTCACCGAATCCGAGAGTAATAATCGCTAGGTAATCACCGCGAAGCTTTAGGGCCGGAACTCCAAGGATGATTCCGGAGAACATTGCCATTGCGATACCGATTGGGAGGATCTCCCAAGTATTGAGGCCTGTCCTAGTTCCGAGAAGGCCCATTGTGTAGGCGCCGATTGCAAAGAAGGCGACATAACCAAGATCCAAAAGTCCGCTCTTACCGATGACAATATTCAGACCAATCGCCATCAGCACGAACATTGCAATTGGATAAACCAGAACTGATTCGTAATCTGCGATTGGGGTATTGAGGATCGTGCCGCCCATAAATGGGAGCGCTACTGCTAGCCCGATCCAAGCAATCGCTATCGCTACACGCTGGGGACGATTTGCTCTCTCCCAGATTTCTGCGCCTTTATCTCTTAAATTAATCATCATGCCCTCGTCTGCGTCATCGCTTCGCCAAACAAGCCATTTGGCCTCGTGTAAAGAATGAGGACCAGGATCACGAAGACCGTTACAGCCTTCCACTGAGTTCCAAGGAAGAAGGAGGCGTAGGTTTCAAGCAGTCCCAGAGCCAATCCGCCATAGAAGGCGCCCTTTATATTGCCAATTCCGCCCAAGATAGCGGCCGTGAAAGCAGCAAGACCAAGCTCAAAGCCGATGCTGAAGGTGGTGTTCTCGTATTTGAGAACGTAGAAGAAGCCGGCAGCGCCCGTCATTAAACCGCCAACTAGGAAGGTGATTGATACGACGCCGTCAATATTGATACCCATCAACTTTGCGGCGTTTCCATTCATAGAGACAGCGCGAATGGCTTTACCAAGTCGAGTCTTATTGACGAAGGCAAGAAGCAGGGTGAGGAGAATTATCGCTGCGATAATAATTATTGTGTTGTCGAGGCGGATATCCGCATCGAAGAATTTCCCAAGGAAGGATTTCTCCATCGCGCGCGGGCTAGCTACTGGACGCGAATCAGTCATCATTCGAACCGCTTCAGCGAGAACCATAGAAACTCCGATTGCGGAGATGAGCGGCGCAAGAATTCCAGAGTTCATTCGCCTCAACCTGCGATAAGCGACAATCTCAATAACTACCGATAGGACACCGGCGACGACCATAGAGGCGAAGAGCGCGGTAGCGAGAATCAACCAGAGGCGAAGTCCCGTAGCTGCTTCTGAGGTCTGAGTGAAGTTATATACATCGCGGATGATGATCACGGTCGCAAAGGTCGCAATCATAAATACTTCAGAGTTGGCGAAGTTGATCATGCGGAGAACTCCGTAGACCATGGTGTAACCAAGTGCGATGAGAATGTAGATGAAACCGAGGCTCAAGCCGCCGAAGGTCAGCGACCAGAACTGATCGAGAAAGTTTCCGATCAAGAGCTACACCATCTCTCTTTAGGTATTGAATCGATTAAGAACAATTCTTGGACGTACATACTACTTTGGGTCCGCGGGCAGATCGCGTGAGCGACCTACCCGCGGGTACTACCTATTTATCTAGTTGACTGGATTACTTAACTGGTCCAGTGAACTTGATTGCTCCGCCACGAACTTCGAAGCCATTCATTACGCCACCAGCGACATCGCCATTAGCGTCGAAGCTTAGGTTGGATCCGGTTAGGGACTTACCCTTGTAGTTCTTGACGCAGGTGAGCATTGCCTGACGGGTAGTTACACCCTTGCTGATGCAGCTTAGGAAGATGTTTGCAGCATCGATTGATTCTGCAGCATAGACACCAGATGCCTTGCCCATCTTCTTCTTGAAGTCTGCCTCTAGCTTGGCATCGATATCAGCCAATGGAACTGTTCCAGCGGTTAGGCGGACGCCCTCGAGAACTGATGCAGGAGCAAGAGTTACGAAGCTTGGGCTAAGAACGCCATCGCCACCAGCCAAGATTCCTGTGTAACCGCTATCACGGAGCTGCTTGAAGAATACAGCTGCCTGTGGGAAGTAACCGGTGTAGATAACTACGTTGGCATTAGCGGTCTTGATCTTGGAGATGGTTGCTGACCAGTCAGTGGTCTTATCTGAAACGCTATCGAAACCAGCTGATTGTCCGGCTGGGATTCCAGGCTTCATGTAATCGACGAGACCAACACCGTATGCAGACTGGTCATCGACGATGAATACCTTAGGTGATGAAACACCCTTGGTAGCAAGCTTGAATAGAGATGGTCCCTGAACTCTGTCAGTTACAACTACGCGATGGAATACAGGAACTCCGAGCGCTCCACCTGGTGAAGCTGGATCTGTAATCGATACGCGTGTGGCTGATGGAGAGATCATTGGGAGCAAGCGCTGCTTATAGAAAGGAAGCGATGCGATTGTTGCGCCTGAATATGCAGGACCAACAACGCCGATGATCTTATTGTTTGAGGCGATACCAGGAGCAACCTTTGCAGCTTGTGCTGGGTCTCCCTGATCGTCAGCCTGTACAACTCTTACTCTGATCTTGCCCTTGTTCTTTGCATTGAAGAGTTTGACTGCGTACTGGACGCCAGCCAACTCATCTTGACCAACCTGTGCTTCTTCACCGGTTAGCGGGCCTTGGAAAGCGATTGTTACAGTTCTAGCTTTAGCATTCGACGCCGGCGCGTATGCGACGAGCGAAGTAATCGCTAGAGCGGCTGCTGCAGCAACCGAAGTTAAGCGAAGCTTCTTCATGTTTACCTTTCAGTTGTCCGCGAATTCCGGACTCGCGGGATGGCGCAGTTTAGATGAGCCTCTCGGATCGTGACAATGGCAATTTTCCGGAAAAGGTAAACATCATGTAACAAAGAGTCCCAAATAGTGGACGTTTACCAGTTCTGAGCCTGGTTGGGGTCGATTACCGCCTCGGCGACCTGTTTCATTGAGACCCGCTTATCCATCGCTGTCCTTTGAATCCATCGGAAGGCATCCGGTTCACTCATATTCATGGCCTGCATGAGGATTCCCTTAGCGCGATCAATCAACTTTCTTGTCTCTAGTCTTTCAGTCAAATCAGCTACCTCGGATTGCAGTGCAATCATCTGGGCATGTCGAGTAGTGGCAATCTCTATTGCAGGAATCAAGTCATCAATAGTGAAGGGCTTAACAACATAAGCCATCACACCTGCGTCTAAGGCTCGCTCCACTAGATCTTTTTGGCTAAAAGCAGTCAACATAAGAACTGGAGAAGTCTTCACTATAGTTTCTGCAGCGGAGATTCCATCTAACTTGGGCATCTTCACGTCAAGAATCGCAAGATCGGGTTTTAATTCATTAGCAAGAGCTACCGCTTCTTCTCCGTTTGTAGCTTCACCAACGACTTCATAGCCATTTTCGCGGAGCATTTCTGCAAGATCCATCCGAATGAGCGTCTCATCTTCAGCGATCAGGATTCGCTTGCTAGTCATGTGCCTCGAGTCGGATTCGAACCGACACTATACGGTTTTTGAGACCGTCCTCTCTACCGTTGGAGTACCGAGGCGAGGATGCTTTAGTTTAGCGATAAGCAGGAGCGACGCCACCCACAGCATCTCCGATGATGTGAACTCGCATCGCGTTGGTCGAGCCGGGAATTCCTGGTGGTGAACCAGCAACGATCATTATCGCCTCGCCCTTTGTTACTCGTTTCTCTTCAATAAGAATTGCATCAACCTGCTTCACCATCTCATCGGTTGTGTTCACTAGCGGGGTGATAAAGGATTCAACTCCCCAAGAGAGGGCAAGTTGGCGATAGGTGGATTCATCTGGTGTTAAAGCTACGACTGGGATATTGCTACGCAGGCGCGACATTCGGCGCGCTGAGTCACCGGACTTGGTGAAAGTGGCTAGAACTCTTGCGCCAATCACCTGACCTACCTCAGTGGCAGCTTTAGTAATTGCACCACCCTTGGTGCGTGGATTATGAAGCAGTGATGGAATCAGGTGTAGAGCATCAGTTTCAGTCTTCTCGATGATTCTTGCCATCGTCCGAACGGCTTCGATTGGATAGCTACCGACGCTAGTCTCACCAGAGAGCATCAAGGCATCTGCGCCATCGAGAACTGCATTCGCACAATCAGTAGCTTCCGCTCGCGTCGGTCTTGAGTTAGTAATCATCGAATCGAGCATCTGAGTGGCAACTATGACTGGCTTAGCCTCTTCGCGGGCGAGTGTTATGCAGCGCTTTTGGACAAGTGGAATGTCTTCTATGGGCATCTCTACTCCGAGATCACCGCGAGCCACCATGATTCCATCGAATGCTTTGATGATCTCTTCAAGATTCTCAACTGCTTGAGGCTTCTCAATCTTAGCGATCACGGGTCGATGGATACCAAGTTCTTTCATCACAGCATGAACGCCCTCGATATCTTTAGCACTTCTAACAAATGAGAGCGCAATGAAGTCAGCCCCAGCTTTTAGACCCCAGCGAAGGTCATCAATATCTTTTTCAGATAGCGCTGGAACTGAGACTGCTACCCCCGGAAGGTTCAGTCCTTTGTTATTCGAGATTGGGCCGGCTTCAACGCACTTAGTCTTCACCTCAGTAGCAGAAACTTCGATGACTTCTACCGTCACCTTCCCATCATCGATAAGAATGCGATCGCCAGTCTTGCAGTCTCCAGGCAAGCCTTTATAGGTGGTGCTCACACGATCTTTAGTTCCAACAACTTCGTCGGTAGTGATCGTTAGCAAATCATCGACTTTGAGATCGTGCGGGCCGTTTTCGAATCTACCCAAACGGATCTTTGGTCCCTGTAGATCAACGAGAATTGCTACCGCTGAGCCTTTTTTCGAGGCTGTACTCCTGACTAAGTCCAAGCGGGCCTGATGTTCGTCATAGCCGCCGTGAGAGAGGTTAAGTCGGGCTACATTCATACCTGCTTCAATAAGTGAAGCAATACCCTCCGGGCTCTCTACAGCAGGACCTAGAGTGCAGACTATCTTCGCTCTACGCATTGGATAACCTTATTCCATCACTTGTTTAAATCGAAACTATGCTGAATCAAACAGTCAACGGTCTTGAATTTGGTTCGATTGGCGAAGGCAGTTGTGTGCGCCCCATTAGGTACTCATCAACAGATGCCGCAGCGCTTCTTCCTTCTGCGATCGCCCAGACGATCAATGATTGTCCTCGACCTGCGTCACCGCAAACAAAGACGTTCTCAATATTGGATTTGAAATTTTCATCGCGCTCGATATTTCCGCGTGCATCAAGTTTTAGCTCGAGATCCTTGACAAGTTTGTTCTGTTCGATCCCAGTGAAGCCCAAAGCCAGAAAGACTAAATCAGCCTCAATAATCTTCTCGGTTCCTTGTACCGGTTCGAACTTGCCATTCTCGAAGACGGTCTCAATCACCTTCAAGCCAGTTAGGTTTCCATCTTTGTCCTTAACAAACTCCTGTGTTGCAATCGAATAGAGCCGCTCGCCAGCTTCTTCATGTGCGCTACTAACTCGGTACACCATTGGATAAGTTGGCCATGGTTGAGACGTTGGGCGCTCATCACTTGGGCGAGGCATGATCTCAATCTGAGTTATATGTGATGCTCCCTGCCTAATCGCAGTTCCTAAACAATCCGCTCCAGTATCTCCGCCGCCAAGGATGATGACGCGCTTGCCATGAGCATCAATTGCAGGAGCTTCGCTTAGCTCACCAAGCGCTTGTTTATTTCCCCAAGGCAGGTACTCCATAGCCTGATGAACTCCGCGAGCCTCTCGACCCGGAATATTCAAATCGCGAGCCTGCGTAGCGCCTACAGCTAGAACGACGGCGTCGTATCTGGATTTCAGTTCACTTGCGGTTAGGTCTACTCCTACATTCACTCCCGGACGGAATCGAGTTCCCTCTCGCTGCATTTGATTTAGCCGGCGATCAAGTACCGATTTCTCCATCTTGAATTCTGGAATTCCATATCGAAGCAGACCACCGATTTTCTCAGCTCGCTCGTAGACGACGACCGTATGTCCGGCCCTAGTTAATTGCTGTGCAGCAGCAAGCCCTGCTGGACCAGAACCAATAACTGCAACTGTCTTTCCAGTGATTCGGTCTGGCTGGAGCGGGCGGACAGTTCCTGACAGGAAGGCTTCTTCAATAGTGCGCAACTCAATCTGCTTTATGGTTACCGGATCTTGATTGATTCCCAACACGCAAGATGTCTCGCAGGGAGCTGGACAAAGTCTTCCCGTGAATTCTGGAAAATTGTTTGTGGCATGTAGACGATCAATTGCATCAACTTTCTCATTACGCCAAATCAAATCGTTCCATTCAGGGATGAGATTTCCCAGCGGGCAGCCCTGATGGCAGAAAGGAATTCCACAGTCCATACAACGACCTGCTTGGCGCTGGAGATGTGAGAATTCTTGCTCTTCATAGACCTCACGCCAGTCTCTGATCCGAACATCGACTGGTCGACGCTTAGGGGTTTCTCTCCCAAATTTCAAAAATCCTTTGGGGTCAGCCATTTAGCACCTCCATGATCGCGCGATCCGCATCCTTGCCAGATTTCTCTGCCTCGGAGATTACTTTCAGTACTCGCGCGTAGTCTCGTGGCATTACACGGGTGAATCTCTTTAGGGAAGCGCTCCAGTCTTTGAGCAATTCAGATGCCACCTGGGAGCTGGTCTCTGCGAAGAATTTCGAAACTATTTCACGTAGCCGAGCTTCATCTTCTCTAGGAACTTGCTGTAAATCAACCATCTCTGTGTTAACCAAGCGTGGATCAAGATCCAATAGGTAAGCAACTCCGCCAGACATGCCAGCAGCAAAATTCCTTCCTGTCTTTCCGAGTACAACAACGGTTCCCCCGGTCATGTACTCACAACCATGGTCTCCGGCGCCTTCGACTACAGCAGTAGCACCAGAATTCCTTACGCAGAAACGCTCGCCCACGATGCCACGAACGAATATCTCTCCGCTAGTTGCTCCGTACCCCACAACATTTCCCGCAATAACATTCTTCTCAGAATCGAAAAGCGCCTTCTCATCTGGTCTCACAATCAGACGTCCGCCCGAGATGCCCTTACCTAGATGATCATTTGTATCGCCATAGAGTCGAATAGTTAATCCGCGAGGAATAAAAGCGCCCAAAGATTGACCTGCTGAGCCATGCAAAGTAACTTCAATGGTGTCCTCTGGGAGGCCCGCTCCCCCGAAACGCTTGGTTATCTCAGAGCCGAGAATCGTTCCAACTGTGCGATTTCTATTCCGCACCGGCAAGGAGATCGTCAGGTGTTCACCAGAGACCAATGCAGGCGCTGCTAACTTAAGTAGTTCATTATCGAGAGCGCCAGCGAGGCCATGATCTTGATCTACTTCCTTCTTCCTTGCTGGATACTTTGGTGAATCTGGAAATTTAAGAATTGGTTCGAGATTTAGACCGGATGCCTTCCAGTGATCAACCGCTTTCTTGGTATCAAGAAGTTCAACTTGGCCAACGGCATCGGCTAAGGACTTAAAACCAAGTTTGGCCAACCACTCTCTAACCTCTTCAGCGATGTATTCAAAGAATGTCTCAACAAATTCTGGTTTACCCGTGAACCGCTTACGTAGCTCTGGATTCTGTGTAGCAACCCCTACTGGGCAAGTGTCCAGATGACAAACTCGCATCATCACGCAACCAGAAACTACTAGTGGAGCTGTTGCAAATCCGAACTCCTCCGCTCCAAGTAATGCAGCAATGATTACATCTCGACCAGTCTTCATCTGTCCATCAGTCTGGACGACGATACGGTCACGCAATCCATTTAGGATCAAAGTTTGTTGAGTCTCCGCTAAACCTAACTCCCAGGGGGCGCCGGCATGCTTTAGCGAGGTCAGAGGTGATGCGCCAGTACCGCCATCATGGCCAGAGATGAGAACAACATCTGCATGCGCCTTACTAACTCCAGCTGCGACTGTTCCCACTCCCACTTGGGCCACTAACTTCACATGGATGCGAGCTTCCCGATTTGAGTTCTTTAGATCGTGAATCAATTGGGCCAGATCTTCGATCGAATAGATGTCGTGATGAGGTGGCGGAGAAATCAATCCAACACCAGGAGTGGAGTGACGAGTCTTTGCGATCCAGGGATAAACCTTATTTCCTGGAAGTTGTCCACCTTCTCCAGGCTTTGCGCCTTGGGCCATCTTTATTTGGAGGTCATCTGCGTTGACCAAGTACTCGCTGGTTACTCCAAATCTTCCAGACGCAACCTGCTTGATTGCAGATCGCTTGGAATCGCCATTTGCGAGCGGTTCATAACGCTCGGGATCCTCCCCGCCTTCACCAGTATTTGATTTTGCGCCGAGGCGATTCATAGCAATGGCTAAGGTCTCATGGGCTTCTTGGGAGATTGATCCGTAGGACATGGCGCCAGTTGAAAAACGCTTCACGATCTCTGAAACTGGTTCTACCTCTTCGATTGGAATCGGCTTGCGGACACCTTCTTTGAATGTAAAGAGTCCGCGCAAGGTCATCAGCGCTTTGGACTGTTCATCGATTCTCGTGGTGTAGCGCTTGAAAATGTCATAACGCTTCGAACGCGTGGCATGTTGAAGTGCAAATACCGTCTCGGGATCGAACAAGTGCGGTTCGCCATCTCTGCGCCACTGGTACTCCCCTCCGATAGGGAGTCGCTTCGTATTTGGGATCTCTCCGCCTGGTGGATAGGCGATGTGATGACGCTTAATAGTCTCCTCAGCAATTACATCTAATCCAACTCCACCAAGTCTTGAAGTTGTTCCAACAAAATATTCATCGATCAATTCTTGAGATAGACCTAAGGCTTCGAAAACTTGTGCGCCGGTGTATGAAGCAATCGTTGAAATTCCCATCTTCGACATGACCTTGAGAACGCCTTTACCCAGAGACTTAATTAAGTTGTAGACCGCCTTCTCGGCTGTCAGATCAGTTATTACTCCTTGCAGCACCAGATCCTCAGCAGATTCCATCGCTAGGTAAGGATTTACAGCGGCTGCCCCATACCCGATAAGCAAGGCAACATGGTGAACCTCTCGAACTTCTCCAGTTTCGACAACTAAGCCAACTTTGGTTCTCGTTTTCTCACGAATTAGATGATGATGCACGGCTGCAGTGAGAAGCAGTGAGGGGATTGGTGCATTCTCGCCATCGCCATCGCGATCCGAGAGCACAATTATTCTCGCACCCTCCTTGATTGCCTGAGAGACTTCAGATCGAATCTCTTCAAGTCGTTCTCTAAGTCCATCTCCCCCATCGGCAATAGGGAAAAGCCCTCTCACTACATGTGCAGATAGACCTGGATGGTTTCCATCAGCATTAACGTGAATTATCTTGGCGAGTTGGTCGTTATCGATGACCGGAAAGTCGAGCGCTATCTGCCGGCAAGATGCAGGCCCTGGATCAAGCAGATTATGTTCTGGTCCGATAGAGCCGCCGAGTGAGGTAACTAGCTCCTCCCTGATCGCATCAAGAGGTGGGTTTGTCACCTGAGCAAATAGTTGGGTGAAGTAATCAAAGAGTAACCGCGGCTTCTCAGAGAGTACCGCGACTGGAGTATCTGTGCCCATGGAGCCAATAGGTTCAGTTCCACTCTTCGCCATTGGCGTGATGATCAAACGCAACTCTTCCTCTGTGTATCCAAAAGCTCTCTGTCTGCGGAGAACTGAAGAGTGTGGATAGAAGATGTGTTCGCGCGGTGCAATATCTTCCAAGCGAACCATTCCTGCATGAAGCCATTCACCATACGGTGCAGAACTAGCAAGTGAGTCTTTGATTTCGTCATCTTCGATCACGCGACCGGCATCGAGATCAACTAAGAACATCTTTCCGGGCTGAAGTCGACCCTTACGCAAGACTCTTTCTTGCGGGATATCAAGCACGCCAACTTCACTAGCCAAAACCACGAGACCATCTTTTGTAATCCAGAAGCGACTTGGGCGTAATCCGTTTCTATCAAGAACCGCACCGATTTGGTGGCCATCTGTGAAGGTAATGCAGGCTGGCCCATCCCATGGCTCCATTAAGGCTGAATGGAAGCGATAGAAATCGCGGCGTAGTGGTGACATCGTCTCGTGGTTCTCCCATGCTTCGGGGATCATCATTAAGACTGCATGTGGCAGTGATCGGCCACCCAAATAGAGAAGTTCAAGAACCTCATCGAATGATGCCGAGTCACTACCCTGTGGGTCGACGATGGGAAAAAGACGCTTTAAATCTCCGGGAATCAATTCGCTCTCAAGTAGCGCTTCGCGAGCAGCCATCCAATTGCGATTCCCCTTTACGGTATTGATTTCACCATTATGAGCGATGAATCTGTATGGATGAGCTAGTGGCCATGAAGGGAAAGTATTGGTAGAGAAACGAGAGTGAACCAAGGCAAATGGCGAAGCTAATTTAGCGTCATTTAAATCGGGGAAGAATTCTCCGAGCTGATGAGTGGTCAGCATCCCCTTGTAGACGATAGTTTGCGATGAAAGTGAAGCGAAATAGATCGGTAGTTGGTGCTCAACTCGTTTCCGAAAACAAAAAGCTAGTCGATCTAGAGCGATTCCAGATTCATCTTTTGCTCCTGAGAGAAAGAGCATCTTGAAGACTGGCATGACCGATAGTGCGGTAGCGCCCAAACTTGAGGAATCTACTGGCACATCTCGCCAACCAATAACCTTTAGGCCCTCTTCAGCCGCAAATTGCTCTATGCGATTCAATTCCTTGAAGTCTTGGGGAATAAAAGCGATGCCTGCGACGTAGCGGCCGGCTGAGGGAAGTTCGAATTTCAAGGTGGCGCGAAAGAATTCATCGGGAACTCGGATCATGATGCCGGCACCATCGCCACTGTTTACTTCCGCTCCCGATGCGCCGCGATGATCTAAATTGCGCAGAGCTTCTAGTCCCTGCTGGACGATCTCGTGCGTCGCCTCTTTATTGAGAGTTGCGACCATGGCAACTCCGCACGCATCATGTTCGAAGGCAGGGTCGTAGAGACCGCTGCGCTCCGGTAGGGCGCTAAAGAGATTTCCGGAGATTGCCATCTCGCTCCATCTTCATCGGCTAACTTCAAAAAACTGCGATATCACTCGCTAGAAGTTTTTTATTCTGAAGGGACGGCGATGGCCCGGGGAAGGGAAAAATCTACCAAATAACTTAGATACCGGAGATATGAGCGATCTGCCCGACGGCGGCCGTTATCGCCATACCGAGCGCGCCACCCATAACTATTCGTAGCGTGGTACGACCGACCTTTGCGCCCGCAGTCTTCGCGCTGATGATTCCGGCGCCAACTAGGCCGAGAAAGGAGAATCCGATGATCGAAATCGCTTTATCCCCGAGCGTAGGGGCAAAAGCTCCTACAAAAGGGATCATTCCCCCGGCGGTAAAGCTGAGCGCCGATGCAACAGCTGCTTGGAAAGGTCTCGCCTTGGTCACATCGAACTGACCCAACTCATCTCTTAGATGGGCGCCTAGAGCATCATGTTCATGAAGCTCTCGAGCAACCTTTTCTGCCGTCTCTCGTGATAGTCCACGAGATTGATAGATCTGCGTCAACTCTTCTAGCTCGCCAGCGGGATCCAACTCTAGATGTTCCATCTCAAGGATTCGGTCCGACTCTTCAATATCATTTTGAGAGCGGACAGATACATATTCACCAACAGCCATAGACATCGCTCCTGCTGCGATAGCGGCAGAGCCAGCAGTTAGTACAAAATCATTCTTTCCGGCTGATACGACCCCGATCATTAACGAAGCAGTAGATACGAGTCCATCATTTACTCCAAGAACGGCTGCGCGTAGCCAGCCTGCGCGATTTGTCTTATGGTCTTCGTTTCGCTTGTGGATCTCATGGAGCGACATGCTCAAACCTTACTACTTGATTACCTCATTCGATTTGTTCTTGGAGGTCGAGTTCAAGCGATAGGCAACGAGCGCTGATGAAAGAAGCAGAATTAGGCTGGTCCAAAGATTTAGTCTCAGACCGAGAATCAAATTTGCCTCATCTACGCGTAGCATCTCTATCAAGCCGCGACCGAAGGAATATGCACCCACATAGATTGCAAAGAGGGTTCCATTCGCAAATCGCCCCTTCTTGCCAATCTTGATGAGTACGAGAGCTACAAAAGAACACCAGAGCGCTTCATATAAGAAGGTCGGGTGAAATGTCTCGAAATTCGAATAACCAATTGGTCGGTATCGAAATGGAATCTCAAGGGCCCATGGTGCATCCAAGGGGCGGCCAAATAACTCCTTGTTGAACCAGTTGCCGAATCGCCCGATTGCTTGCGCAATCAAAAGGCCGGGAGCGATTGCATCAGCAAATTGAGAAAATTGAATCTCCCCACGATTTGGATGCTTCTTGTAGGCAAAGTAGGCGGCGAACGCTCCAAGAGAGATGGCGCCCCAGATTCCCATTCCACCCTGCCAGATATAGAGCGCCTCGATCGGCCTACCGCCAGCACCAAAGTAATCTTGGGGTGACGTCATTACGTGATAAAGACGTCCACCTATTACGCCAGCGGGAACCGCAAAGATAGCTACATCTCCAACAAGTCCCGGCTTGCCTCCTACTGCTACATAACGTCGACCACCGATTAGAACAGCAGCGACAATCCCCAACATTATGCAGAATGCATAGAAGTGAAGTGTCAAGGGACCAATCTCGATAAAAGATTGCTCCGGCGAAGGAATGCTGGCGAACCTCACTTATCGGTTTCTTACTGCTTCGCCGCTTCTACTGCGGCCTTGAACTCATCCACGTTGAATTCACTCGATGAGCGCTCCCAGCGAGTTCCGTTGATGAATACGGTCGGAGTACCTTCGACATTATTCGGTTTCATCGACTCGGCAACCTTCTTAACGAAATCACCGTACTTGTTATCGTTGACGCAATCCGCAAAAGTTTCGCTAGTAATTCCCAGTTTATTTCCAATGGTTATCAGATTCTCATTTGAGAATAAGCCTGAGTTTTCATTGCCTTGAACCTGGTATAGGGCCTTATGGAAATCAAGGAAACGACCTTCATCTACAGCACAGTAGGAGGCGTTAGAAGCACGCACTGATTCTTGACCTAAGAATGAAGCCATGTGATAGACAACCTTCGCCTCTTTGTTCCTGATCAATTCGTCAAGGTATCCACCCATTTCCTGCTCGAAGAAATTACAGAATGGGCACTGGAAGTCTTCCCAAATATCAATCCGCAAAGGAGCATCTGGATTGAAGACAATTCCGTAATCGTCAGCTTCGCTCACTTGAGCACTCAAAGGTTCACCTAAATTGGAGGTGTCGAGATTCTCAATCGCAATCGGGGTCTCGTTACCCTCACTGGATCGCTTATCCATGAAGGTGAAAATGACACCAGAAAGGACTACTAGGCCGACCATGCCGAGAACTAGATTCCTAGTTAGCGTGTCGCCTTTCGGCTTCGCATCTCTAACCTTTTGACGAGGCTCTTTTGGCACGATGACTCCTTCAGTCGAATATCTTGAGGTTCTGAAATCTTGAAAATTCTATTCCATAGTGGAGTTTTCAGGAGCCTCTACCTTCGGACTGCCGCTGCCAGTTCCTGGGCGAGGGACCTCACTTTGGTATTGGCTTCCAACTCGCTAGCTGCCTCAAGAATCAACTTAATGAAGGCTGAGCCAACGATAACGCCATCTGCATATTCAGCGATCTCATGCGCTTGTGGCCCCGTTGACACCCCCAATCCGACACAAACGGGAGTGTCGGTTACCTTTCTTATCCGTTTGACGAGGGTCTCTGCCTCCGAAGAAATACTGGTACGGGCACCAGTAACCCCCATCAAACTTGCAGCATAGACAAAACCTGAGCACCTGGAAGTTACTTTCATTAATCTCTCATCGGAAGTACTCGGTGCAACCACATAAACTCGATGTAATTGCTCTCGATCCGTAGCAACTATCCAATTATCTGATTCTTCAACCGTTAGGTCGGGCGTAATCACACCATCGCCTCCGGCATCTCGCAGAGCAGAAGCGAACTCACTCGCGCCAAATTTTTCGATCGGATTCCAATAGGACATAACCAAGGTTGGTACTGAACTTCTTGACACCGTTGCCAATACATCTTTAGTAGATACGCCATTAGCAAGTGAAATCTCAGAAGCCTTTTGAATAACCGGTCCATCCATTACGGGATCACTGTAAGGAAGCCCCACTTCGATAACGTCAACTCCCCCATCAATCATCGCCTGTATTGCAGAGTGCGATCGCTCCAAAGTTGGGAATCCTGCGGGCAAGTAACCAATTAGTAGGGCACGATTCTCTGATTTTGCAGATTTGAAACTCTCAACGAGACGAGACATCAGATTTCTCTTTAGAGTGGAATTCCGAAGTACTTGGCAGCAGTCTGGACATCTTTGTCGCCACGACCCGAGAGATTGATCAAGAGGTTAGCCCCTTTTCCGAGCTCTCTTCCTATCTTCATCGCTCCGGCAAGAGCATGCGCAGTTTCAATCGCAGGGATGATCCCCTCGCTCTTGGAGAGCAGCGCAAAAGCTTCCATTGCTTCCTCATCGGTTATAGCTCTGTACTCGGCTCGACCAGTCTCATGTAAGTAAGCGTGCTCTGGTCCAACTCCGGGATAGTCCAAGCCAGCAGAGATGGAATGAGATTCTCGAGTCTGGCCGTTTTCATCTTGTAGAACATAGGTTCGTGTTCCATGCAGAACTCCGGGCGATCCACCAACCAATGTAGCCGCATGCTTACCAGTGTCGACGCCAGATCCGCCTGCTTCAAGTCCGATCAAGCGAACCTCTTCATCCCCGATAAATGCATAGAAAATTCCGATTGCATTAGATCCCCCGCCTACACAAGCCAGAACCGCATCCGGAAGTCTTCCAGTCAAATTCAAGATCTGTTCTCTTGCTTCATCGCCGATAATCCGGTGGAAATCTCGCACCATCGTTGGGAATGGATCGGGACCTGCAACGGTGCCGAGAAGGTAGTGCGTAGTAGAAACGTTGGTGACCCAATCGCGCATGGCTTCGTTGATTGCATCCTTGAGAGTCTTTGAACCTGTAGTTACTGGAACAACTTCGGCTCCAAGCAATTTCATACGTGCCACATTGAGAGCCTGCCGCTTCGTATCTTCTTCGCCCATGTACACGACGCACTCAAGTCCAAGTAGCGCAGCGGCAGTAGCGGAGGCCACTCCGTGTTGTCCAGCGCCAGTTTCAGCAATGATTCGCTTCTTGCCCATACGCTTGGTTAGCAGCGCCTGACCGAGAACGTTATTTATCTTATGGCTACCGGTGTGATTTAGATCTTCACGCTTTAGGAATATCCGCGCTCCACCGCAATTTTCCGAGAATCTTCGCGCCTCTGTGATTATTGATGGTCTTCCAGTGTAAGTCCGATGCAATTCCATTAACTCGACTTGGAAAGAAGGATCATTGATGGACTCTTGATGCGCTCGAGATAGTTCATCTAGCGCGCCCATGAGCGCTTCAGGAACAAAGCGTCCTCCGAATTTGCCGAAGTGGCCCAGGAGGTCGGTGGTCATGCGCTAACCATACTTTTCATGAGCTTGAAGCGCTTTCCAGAAAATTCCTTAGCGTGCGTCCGGGATCCTGGGATCTAACTAGCGCTTCACCAACTAGTACTGCATCTGCTCCAGTGCTGCGCGCCGCCAATATGTCCGCTACCTCACTCATCCCCGATTCAGCAACTTTGATAACACTCTTGGGAATCAATGGAATCAACCTAGTAAAACTAGAGGTGTCGACTTCTAGCGTCTTCAGATTTCGCGAATTAACCCCAATGATCTTTGGCGCTATGGCTAGAGCTCGTTCAAGCTCCGTTTCATCATGTATCTCAACTAATACATCCATTCCTAATTCCTCTGAGAGCTTATGGAAATCCCTAAGTTGATGATCATCCAACGCCGCCACGATCAAGAGCACAAGATCAGCGCCATATGCTCGACTCTCCTGGATTAGGTACTCGCTCACCATAAAGTCCTTACGAAGCATAGGCAGGTCAACGATCGCTCTAACTTCACTGAAATCCTGCAAGGAACCTTTGAAACGATGCCTTTCGGTAAGAACACTAATTACTGATGCACCATTCTTTTCGTAAGTTGCAGCCAGCAATCCCGGCTTCGCGATCTCAGAGAGTTCGCCTTTGCTAGGAGAAGAACGCTTTATCTCTGCAATGATGGAGAGATCCTTCGTGGCCAACTTCTTAAGTGCGCTTCTAGGGGATGGTGCGCTGGAAATTCGATCTGCTAGTTCACTCTTGGAAAGTCTGCGCGCTTCTTCATCTAATCGCACGCCCTCAATTATCGAATCTAAAACACTCATGACAGACTCCTAAGACTGTTAGCTGCCGCAATAGCACCAAGTACTGCAGCCGCTTTATTTCTACACTCTTCATCCTCGCTTTCAGGTACCGAGTCTGCAACTATCCCAGCGCCAGCTTGTACGTAAGCAACGCCATTTTTTATAACTGCTGTGCGTATCGCAATACAAGTGTCTAAATTACCTGTGAAATCAACGTAGCCAATTGCTCCACCATAGATTCCACGTCGGAATGGTTCATGCGCTTCAATTATCTCCATAGCGCGCGGTTTCGGCGCACCAGAGAGAGTGCCGGCAGGAAATACCGAATAGAGCGCATCAACCGCAAGGCGCTCCTCAGAGAGATCTCCGATCACAGTCGAAACGATATGCATAACATGTGAGTAGCGTTCTAGCTGCATGAATTCAACGACTCGCACAGAACCAGATTTGCAGACTCTTCCCAAGTCATTTCTACCTAAATCTACAAGCATTAGATGTTCGGCTCTTTCCTTCGGGTCCGAAAGGAGTTCCTCGCCCAGTCTCACATCCTCAGATTGATCTGCAGAGCGCCTTCGAGTTCCAGCGATTGGATGGACCATGACTTCCCCATCAGTCACCTTTACTAGAGCTTCGGGACTTGAGCCTACGACCGAGAGGCCCTGTGCAAATCTGAACAGGTACATGTAGGGACTTGGGTTGTGTAGTCGCAGCATTCGATAGATATCGTATGGATCGCTTGGTGCATCTATCTGAAACCTTTGTGAGAGAACTACCTGGAATGCCTCACCGCGCTTAATCTCCTCTTTAATCTCTTTTACCGAAGCTATGTACTTCTCTGTGCTGGTAAGTCTTTCAAATCTTGGAGCTGGTCTTTCATCGAGGTGTGAGACGTAGTTAGACGAAGGTGTTCGAAGTGCAGATTTCATGACTTCAAGTCGAGTCAGAGCCGAGTTGTAAGCCTCATCTACTCTCTCATCGGTGCCATCCCAATTTATGGCATTTGCGATGAGAGTAACGCTACCTTGTAAGTGATCGTAAATTGCTAGATCAGTAGTGAGGATAAATGCGATTTCAGGAAGTTCTAGTGGATCTTCTAAATTGCTCGGCAACTTCTCTAGGCGACGGACTGCGTCATAGCCCATGTATCCCACAAGCCCACTGGTTAATCTTGGCAATCCCTTTATCTGCGGGGCTCTGAGGTGAGCGCTAGCTAGTCGAAGCGCTTCTAGTGGGTCGATTCCGGTTGGGGCTCCGGCTGGCGGTCTTCCGATCCAAAACGCCCGCCCATCTTTTTCGGTTAGCGTTGCTTCGCTATTGACTCCAATAAATGAGTATCTGGACCAAGCGCCACCATGTTCGGCAGACTCAAGAAGGAATGTGCTCTCTCTATTTCCCGCCAATTTTGCATAGAGAGTCAGTGGGGTCTCGCTATCAGCAAGAAAGCTTTCTGCGACAGGAACAACGTTATGAGTTTTCGCGTATTCTCGAAACTCAGCGAGGGATATCGGCTTGATCATCTTATTTAGCGCTTAGATACATTTGACTCTTGATGAAAACAACTAACTTCACCTGTATGGCACGCCGGTCCATGGCTATTTACCTTTATAAGCAAAGCATCACGATCGCAATCAAGAGTTATTGAAACAACATCCTGATGATTTCCGGAAGTCTCACCTTTCACCCAGATAGATTTACGACTGCGGCTCCAGAAAGTCACTCTACGGGTAGATAGCGTAAGTTCGAGCGCTTCGCGGTTCATCCACCCCAGCATCAGAACTTGATTAGTTAGGTGATCCTGCAAAATAGCAGCTACGAGAGAAACACCACCATTGAATATCTCATCCATTTCACTTGATGAAAGTTCCATGGCTAATTCTCGCCCATCTTTGAACTCTCCCGCACAACATATCCAGCGCGCTTAAGAGAGCTCTTGATCTGACCTATTCGATAAATTCCAAAGTGGAAGACGCTGGCGGCAAGAAGAGCGTCGGCTCCTTCCTCCAGAGCTCGCGCAAAGTCCTGGATGTCTCCAGCTCCGCCACTTGCGATTAAAGGGGTATCGCAAATCTGCCGAACTTTTCTGATCATCTCCAAGTCATAACCAGATCTTGTTCCATCACGATCCATAGAGTTCAACAGGATCTCACCTACGCCCCTAGAGGTTGCGCTCTCAATCCACTCAAGCGCATCCATACCGGCGCTCTCTCTCCCGCCATGAGTTGTGACCTCAAATCCGGATTTGGTTCGGGCCCTTCTAGCATCTACTGAGAGAACAAGAACTTGGGTTCCGAATCTATCTGCAATCTCCGAGATGAGCCTCGGATTTCGGATCGCTGACGTGTTGATTGAAACTTTGTCAGCACCCGCTCTTAAGAGTTGATTAACATCCTCGATAGAAGATATTCCACCACCAACTGTTAGTGGGATAAAGACTTGATCGGCAGTCTTGCGTAGAACTTCTAGGGTAGTTCCACGACCTTCAACGCTTGCTGTTATGTCTAAGAATGTAATCTCATCAGCGCCTTCTTGAGCATAAATCGATGCCATCTCAACAGGATCGCCTGCATCTCTCAGGTTGACGAAGTTGATACCTTTTACGACTCTTCCATCAGAAACATCAAGGCACGGGATTAATCGAGTCGCTAATGTCATCTCGTCACTCTCAAGGCTTCCTCTAAAGTGAAGGCTCCTGCGTACAAAGCTTTTCCTACGATTGCACCTTCAATTCCTTCACCAACAAGGTCTTTTAATCTGATCAAATCATCTAATGAAGAGACGCCGCCAGACGCGATTACAGGTCTATCAGTTTTCTCGCACACACTCCTCAAAAGCTCAACGTTCGGTCCCTGCAAAGTTCCATCTTTATTGACATCAGTAACCACATAACGCGAGCAACCTTCGCGATCCAGACGCTCTAGAGTTTCGAAAAGATCTCCGCCCTCCTTTGTCCAACCTCGCGCCGCAAGAGTCCTACCTCGCACATCTAGCCCAACAGCAACTCGCTCGCCAAACCTTGATATGACTGAAGCGGTCCATTCTGGGCTTTCTAGGGCCGCAGTTCCTAGATTTACTCTTTCGCAGCCCGTTGAGAGCGCCCTTGAGAGCGTCTCTTCATCTCTAATTCCGCCAGAGAGTTCAACTTTTAAATCCAACTTCGAGACTACATCACGGAGAATCTCGTGATTGTCACCATTTCCAAATGCAGCATCTAGGTCGACAAGATGTATCCATTCAGCGCCTGCATCCTGAAAAGTTAATGCTGCCTCTAGTGGATCTCCATACTGTGTCTCAGCGCTCAACTCTCCTCTAACTAGACGAACTGCTTTCCCACCTCTCACATCAACTGCGGGAAGAAGTATCAATTTCTTCATAATGTAGCGGCCCAATTCTGAAGAAGTTGTAAGCCAGCGTCACCACTCTTCTCCGGATGGAACTGGACCGATTTCAAGTTTCCAACTTCAAGAGCTGCCACAAAGTCTTCACCGTAATTGGATGATGCAGAAAGAACCCCTGATGGCGCGCTCTTAAGAGCATAGGAATGCACGAAATAGAACCTTTCGCCTTCCAATCCGTCGAGCAATTGAAGCGAGGAGCTGTCGGTTAACTCATTCCATCCGATATGAGGTAGGACTGGCGCACTTAACTTCTCTACTCTTCCTAACAGAAGCGAAAGTCCTCGCTCTTCTGACTCATCACTTCCTTCGAAGAGAATTTGCATACCAACGCAGATTCCCAGGGTTGGTCTTCCCGATTCGAACCTGCTCTTTATGATTTCATCACCGCGAATTGTTCGGAGTTGGCGAACACAACTACCAAATGCGCCCACACCTGGAACTACTAGACCCTCTGCACTCATGGCCTTCTCAAAGTCGGAGGTCACATCGACTTGCAATCCAACTTTCTCTAATGCGCGTTGCGCCGAGCGGATGTTGCCCGAGCCATAATCGAGAATTGCAATCAAGCTTCGTCGGCTCAAAGGACGCCTTTTGTTGAGGGAACCCCTGACACCCTTGAATCTAATGTGACTGCATCGCGCAAGGCCCTTGCTACGGCCTTGAATTGCGCTTCCAGTACATGGTGCGCATTTCTACCTTCAATAACCCTTATGTGAAGAGCAATTCTTGACTCGGCAACGAATGATTCCCAGATGTGTTTGCCCAAAGTTGTGTCGAAAGTGCCGATGAGTTCAACTATTTCTGGTTGGCGATGAACGAGATATGGGCGTCCGGATAGATCAACTGCAGCCTGAACTATTACTTCATCGAGAGGAACAAGGGCATCGCCGAACCTACGTATCCCAGCTTTGTCACCTAGAGCCTCACGTAGAGCCTGGCCTACAGCAAGTGATGTGTCCTCAACGGTGTGATGCGAATCGACTTCGACATCGCCTTTCGTCTTCACGGTGAGGTCAAATCCTGAGTGCTTACCCAATTGAGAGAGCATGTGGTCAAAAAACGGAACTCCGGTTTGTACATCAATCTTTCCCGAACCATCAACATTCAACTCGACCAATACCTGTGACTCTTTGGTCGTACGCTCAACCTTTGCAATTCTTGTCATAACGGAATTATCCCCTAACTACCTTGCTTAGCGCATCCAAAAAAGCTCGATTCTCAGCGCTGGTTCCTATAGTCACTCTTAGGTGACCGGGTATTCCTACATCTCTAATCAATACTCCATGTTCCAGCATCTGCTTCCAAATACTCTCTGAAGTTGCATCGAAACCGCTGATTAGCAAGAAATTCGCTTCGCTCGGATAAGTCTTCAAGCCAAGCGCTCTCAATTCAGAAGCTACTTCTTCGCGTGCCTGGCTAAGTCGCTCTACATCTCTATGTAGAGCCTTCTGCTTCCTTACGGCGGCTAGTGCAGCCGCCTGGGTCAAAGAGCTCAAATGATAGGGAAGGCGGACGAGCTGTAGAGCATCGATTACCTTGGGATGTGCAATCAAATATCCCAGCCTTGCCCCGGCAAATGCAAAGGCTTTACTCATCGTCCTTGAAACCATGATGTTCGGATACTTCTCCAACAAGGTTACGGCTGACTCAGCCTTTGAGAATTCAGCATAGGCTTCATCAACTAATACCAATCCGCTTCGTGTAGCAAGCGCTTCGGCAATCTTGCTTATAGTTTCAAGAGTCGTAGATGTTCCAGTCGGGTTGTTGGGAGTGGTGACGAAGACAATCTTGACGGCATTGGCTGCGATAGCCTTTTGGAGCTGAAGATCTCGTATTTCAAAATTCTCATCTCTTGGGATTGAAATCCAATTCTTCCCAACGACTTTTGAGATTAATGGATGCATGGAATAAGAAGGTTCAAATCCAAGCGCATCACCTTCGAATGCGAGCAAGACAGTTTGGATGATCTCGTTGCTTCCATTGGCTACCCAGATTGATTCACTCTTAAAGTCAGTACCGTTAGATTCGTTTATCAAATTAGCAAGAGCTGCGCGCAGCTTCAAAGCATCTCTATCAGGATAGCGGTTGAGATCTTTGAGACTCCGCGCGATCTCTTCGCGTAACTCTTCTTGTAATTCGTCACTCAATCCATAAGGGTTCTCGTTGGTGTTTAGTCGTACCGGAACTTCGATTTGTGGGGCTCCATACGGCGAAAGCTCTGCCAAGTCAGAACGAAGTGGTAACCATGATGGCCAACTCATTCGAAACGCGCCTTAATCGCTTCACCGTGTGCAGGAAGGTCTTCCGCCTCAGCGAAGATGACCACACTTGAGGCTACCTCTCGAAAAGCTCGTTCGTTGTAGGAGATGAAGTGCAATCCGCGAAGAAATGTCTGAACCGAAAGACCACTTGAGTGGCACGCGCAGCCTCCAGTTGGAAGCACATGATTAGAACCTGCTAAGTAATCACCTAAAGAAACTGGAGAGAAACGTCCGATAAACACTGCTCCAGCATTCCTAATCCTCTTGCTGGCGCTTTGCGGATCCTTCACAAGAAGTTCAAGGTGTTCGGCAGCATAAGCATTAGCTACATCAATTGCCTGATTCAGGTCATCAACAAGGACTATTGCAGACTGCTCTCCAGCTAGGGCTTGGGTTATTCGATCTCTATGTTTTGTGCGCTTAATCCGAAGCTGAAGTTCGCTGATTACAAGTTCTCTCAGTTCTACTGAATCCGTAATCAAGACTGCAGCTGCAATAGTGTCATGTTCTGCTTGGCTTATGAGATCCGAGGCAACTTCTGCTGCTGATGCAGTGGCATCAGCCACGATGGCAATTTCAGTTGGTCCTGCCTCCGAGTCGATTCCCACTATTCCGCGTAGCGCTCTCTTAGCGGCTGCTACATAAATATTCCCTGGTCCAGTAACTATGTCGACTGGTTCACTAATCAATTTTCCTGATTCATCTTTAATGCCAAAGGCAAAAGCTGCAATAGCTTGTGCTCCCCCCATTGAGTAGATCTCATGGACGCCAAGGAGCGCACAGGTTGCCAGAACTAAATCATCTGGCCAACCATCGTTCTCTCTCTGAGGAGGAGATGCGAGAGCGATGCTTCCAACTCCAGCAATCTGAGCTGGAACGACATTCATAATTACAGAGCTTGGATAGACAGCGCGACCAGCTGGAACGTAAAGACCTACTCGATCTACCGGAATCCAGCGCTCTTCTACTTCGCCACCGTCAACAACCCGCACGGTCGACTCGCTCCGTACTTGCTCCTTGTGAACGATTCGAACGCGTCTTATTGATTCCTCAATTACTCGTCTTAGATTTGTGTCTATGTTTGCTAGAGCCGATTGGATTTTGCTCTCGGGGACCCTGATCTCGCTCGGTCGTACGCCATCGAACCGCTCTGCGAGGTTTAACAGAGTCGTGACATCGCCCTCTCGAACCTCATTGATTATTGGCTCAACCTGAGCAAGCGCAGCCTTAACGTCCAGTGAGGCGCGTGGCAGTTTTGAGCTGTAGCCACTTCTCGTTAGCCGTAAACCACGGAGGTCTAAGGTTCTGATTAGAGAAGTTTCTTCTAGCTTCACTACCCCATTCTAGATAAATAGGCATCGGCTCGCTCTCCGGTTTTTTTAGTTCCGGTTGCGCTCACCTTAAACGAGGCAGTCTGGTCCAAGTATCGACTTAAGATCCGCGCTGAGGCTAGGTGAAGCTGTCACTTTCAACCCGTCATCCAATCTGAATGTCGTTTCCTTCGCCCCACCTTCGATTCTCAAATGCACTTCTCGAGTTCCTGGATGTGAACGGAGAATCTCTTTCATCCGATCTACCAGCGGAGGGGTACAGCGTTCTGCCTCAACTCTGATAACGAAGGGACCAATTGGGGCTTGATTGACATCAGGAATAGAGAGATCCAATGCAGTAAATCTAGGTGTCTCTTCCCTTTTATCAACACGTCCCCGAATCGAGACTATGCGATCTTCTATGAGATTAAGTGCGTGCTGTTGGTAAGAATTAGAGAAGAAGAGCACGTCAATTGCTCCCTCAAGATCTTCAACGGTAACTATTGCCCAATTCGATCCTTGACGACTCACCTTCCTCTGCACATTGGTTATCAATCCAGCTATCGTGAAAATACTCTCATGTGCGACATGTTCATCAAACAACTGAGAGATTGGTAGATCGCGCACACTCTTGAGTACATGTTCGACTCCGAGCAGAGGATGATCTGATACATAAAGTCCTAACATCTCTCGCTCGTATGCGAGGGCTAGAGGTTTCTCCCACTCATCGGCCGGAATATCGAGGACTACTCCTGAAATAACTCCTTGCGATTCATTTCCTCCAAATAGGTCGAACTGGCCGATTGATTCAGCTCGTTTAGTCTCTGATATCGCTTCGATCGCCTCGAGATGGACAGCCATCAATCCTTTTCGCGTATCCCCGAGTGAATCAAAGGCTCCAGCCTTGATTAGTGATTCGATCGTCTTCTTGTTACAGACAACTGCATCGACCTTTGCCAAGAAATCCCCAAAAGATGTGTAACGCCCTTTGGCGATTCGATTTCTTACTACGGAGCCAACAACGTTCTCCCCTACATTTCGAATCGCTGCCAAGCCAAATCGAATGTCCTTTCCTCGCGGTGTGTATTCAGAATCGGATTCATTTACATCTGGCGGGAGGACCTTTATGCCCATCCTCCGACATTCATTGAGATAGAGCGCTGATTTATCTTTGTCATCCTTGACGCTTGATAGTAGGGCTGCCATGTACTCTGTTGGGTAATTCGCCTTTAGATAAGCAGTCCAGAACGAAACCACTCCGTACCCCGCGCTGTGAGCTCGATTGAATGCATAGTCTGAGAATGGAATCAGCGTCTTCCAAAGCTCTTCGATAGCTGAACTAGAGAAACCATTCGCTTTCATTCCTGCTTCAAAATGAACATATTCTTTATCTAGGATCTCTTTATTCTTCTTGCCCATCGCCTTACGCAATAGATCTGCACGAGCTAGAGAGAAGCCAGCTACCTTCTGGGCGATCGCCATTACTTGTTCTTGGTAGACGATCAATCCATATGTGTCATCAAGAATCTCTTTCAGAGGCTCCGATAACTCGGGGTGGATTGGTTCAATTCGCTTACGCTTATTCTTTCGATCCGCATAATCGTTGTGGGCATTTACTCCCATCGGCCCGGGTCGGTAGAGAGCGATTACAGCGGAGATATCTTCAAATGAGTCAGGGTTCATCGAACGCAGCAGGGCTCGAATTGGGGCGCTATCTAGCTGGAAGACGCCCAGTGTTTCGCCTCGAGCCAATAGTTCGAAAGTCTTCTTATCGGCTAGTGGTAGCTCCTCCAGCACTACTTTTTCATTTCTATTCTTCTCTATATTCAAGAGACAGTCGTCGAGGACTGAGAGATTACGGAGGCCTAGAAAATCCATTTTCAATAGACCTGTGGCTTCGCAAGCAACCATGTCGAATTGGGTGATGATTGCGCCATCAGCATCACGACGCTGAATTGGAATGACATCCAAGAGTGGATCACGGCTAAGGATCACTCCTGCGGCATGAACACCCCACTGGCGCTTTAGGCCCTCTAGGCCGCGTGCCGTATCTACAATCGTCTTCGCTTCTTGATCTTCTTCATAGATGTTTCGGAACTCTTGCGCCTCTTGGTATCGCTCGTGGTCCTTATCGAAGACTCCACTTAGTGAAATATCTTTACCCATTATTGGTGGAGGTAATGCCTTGGTTAGGCGATCACCGATTGCAAATGGATATCCAAGAACCCGGCTAGCGTCCTTGATCGATTGCTTCGATTTAATAGTGTTGTAGGTAATGATTTGAGCTACTCGATCCTCACCATATTTGTCGATTGCATATCGGATCATCTCGCCTCGTCGCCTTTCATCGAAATCTAGGTCGATATCGGGCATTGATATTCGATCAGGATTTAAGAAGCGCTCGAATAGCAATCCATGCTTGATGGGATCAAGAGCCGTTATTCCTAGGCAGTAGGAGACAAGAGAGCCAGCAGCGGAGCCACGACCAGGCCCAACGCGGATTCCAACTGACTTCGCATGTGAAACTAGATCTGATACCACGAGGAAGTAGCCGGCAAAACCCATCTTTGTCATCACGCCGAGTTCATATTCGAGGCGATCGAGATGTTCTTTACTTGCGCCTTCAGGGAACTTTTTGGAAAGTCCCACTCGCGCCTGTTTAACTAACCATGAATTCTCATCTTCACCATCTGGGACCGGGAATTTCGGTAGCAAATTCTCATTCTCTCGGAGCGTTACGTTGCACCTTTCAGCGATGACCAAGGTGTTATCGCAAGCGCTCTCTAAGTCCTTGAACAGACGCCGCATCGTGGCCGCATCCTTCAAATAGAACTCTGAGCTATCGAACTTAAATCGCTTTGGATCTGAGAGCGTGCTTCCCGACTGGACAGCCAGAAGCGCCTCGTGATGTTTTGCGTCTTTTGCATAGGTGTAATGAAGGTCGTTCGTGGCCAGAAGGGGCAATCCGAGTTCTTTAGCCAAGCGCAGTAAATCAGCCTTGACTCGATTCTCAATCTCTAAATCATGGTCCATCAATTCGATGAAGAAATTGTCAGGACCGAAGATTTCTCGATAAGTTGCAGCAGCGCTTCTAGCTTCTTCGTAGGCGCCCATACGAAGTCGGGTTTGAATTTCACCTGCGACGCAACCTGAGGTTGCAATCAGACCAGTTGAGTACTTAGTTAGAAGCTCACGATCCATTCGCGGCTTGTAATAGAAGCCCTCCAAAGAGGCTAGCGATGCTAGTTTGAAAAGATTTGATAGGCCTTCATTGTTTTCCGCCCAAATAGTCATGTGCGTGTATGCACCACCGGCAGAAACGTCATCTTCGCCGCCCTCAGCCCACTTGACTCGACGTTTATCCAATCGAGATTCGGGTGCGACATAAGCCTCGATACCGATAATTGGTTTAACGCCCACTGACTTCATGGTTTTGTAGAAGTCGAATGCACCAAATACGTGGCCATGATCAGTAATCGCAATCGCGGGACTTCCTTGTCGAGCAACTTCCTCCGCTAGTTCATCGATTCGCGCTGCACCATCGAGCATCGAGTACTCGGTATGGACATGAAGGTGTACAAAGTCCTGGCTCACGGTCGGCGAGATTACTCCCCCGCTACGACTGGGAGCCGAGTATCTCTAAGGCGCGTTTCAGGTCGCCGGGGTACTCACTCTTAAGCGTGATGCGCTCACCCGTAGAGGGTTGATCGAAGGAGAGTTCAATTGCATGTAACCAAGGTCTCTTCAATTCAAGACGTGCCGCAAGGA
>CAZFQY010000010.1:25644-29755 GCA_964521265.1 uncultured Clavibacter sp. | reverse complement strand
AATTAAGCAGAAGGCGCTTCAGCTAAATCGCCAGGAGTGTCCGGAAGGGTTTCCTTCGGCATTCCTTTGAAGGTGAAGGTCTCTCTTCCTTCTTCTCCTTCAACATCGATTAGGACGATCTGACCAGCCTTCACATCACCGAAGAGAATCTTCTCGGATAGCGCATCCTCGATCTCACGTTGAATTGTGCGACGAAGTGGACGTGCACCGAGCGCTGGGTCATAACCGCGCTGGGCGAGAACGTTCTTCGCAGCCGATGTGAGTTCGATTCCCATGTCCTTCTCCTTGAGACGAGTCTCTAGGTTTGTGATCATGAGATCGACGATCTGGATGATCTCGGACTTCTCTAGCTGGTGGAAGACAATGACATCATCGATGCGGTTTAGGAATTCAGGGCGGAAGTGAGTCTTCAACTCATCAGCAACCTTGTTCTTCATCCGCTCGTAATTTCCAAGAGCATCATTGACGTTAGCAAAACCGAGTGAGAGCGACTTGGAGATATCGCGTGTTCCAAGGTTCGTGGTCATGATGATGATGGTGTTCTTGAAATCTACTTGGCGACCCTGGGCATCAGTTAGACGTCCCTCTTCAAGTACTTGGAGAAGTGAGTTGAAGATATCTGGGTGAGCCTTCTCGATCTCATCGAATAGGACTACTGAGAATGGACGGCGACGTACCTTCTCTGTGAGCTGTCCGCCCTCGTCGTAACCGACGTAGCCGGGAGGAGCGCCGAAGAGACGAGATGCTGTGTGCTTCTCGGAGTACTCGGACATATCCAATTGGATAAGTGCATCTGCATCGCCAAAGAGGAATTGGGCGAGCGTTCTTGAAAGCTCTGTCTTACCAACACCGGATGGACCGGCGAAGATAAATGAACCGCCAGGACGACGTGGATCCTTTAGACCGGCGCGAGTACGACGAATAGCTTGCGATAGAGCGTGGATTGCTTGCTCTTGTCCGATGACGCGCTTATGCAATTCATCTTCCATACGGAGAAGACGTGATGTCTCAGCCTCGGTTAGTTTGAAGACTGGGATACCGGTTGCAGTTGAGAGAACTTGAGCGATTAACTCTTCATCAACTTCAGCAACTACATCGAGATCGCCTGCTTTCCAGCTCTTCTCGCGCTCGACTTTCTCGGCCATAAGTTGCTTCTCTTTATCGCGAAGCGATGCGGCCTTCTCGAAATCTTGACCATCGATCGCAGATTCCTTCTCTTTACGGACGTCAGCGATCTTGTCATCCATCTCGCGTAGTTCTGGTGGAGCTGTCAAACGACGGATACGTAGACGTGAGCCAGCTTCATCTAGAAGATCGATTGCTTTATCTGGAAGGAAGCGATCGGAGATGTAGCGATCAGCGAGAGTTGCAGCAGCAACTACTGCGTCATCGCTGATTGAAACCTTGTGATGTGACTCGTAGCGATCACGAAGACCCTTGAGAATCTCGATGGTGTGAGCGACGGATGGCTCATTGACTTGGATCGGTTGGAAACGACGCTCAAGTGCAGCATCCTTTTCAAGGTGCTTGCGATACTCATCAAGAGTTGTTGCACCGATTGTCTGGAGCTCACCGCGAGCGAGCATCGGCTTCAAGATGCTTGCGGCATCGATTGCGCCTTCAGCTGCTCCAGCGCCGACAAGAGTGTGAATTTCATCGATGAAGAGAATGATGTCGCCACGTGTGCGAATCTCCTTCAATACCTTCTTTAGCCGCTCTTCGAAATCACCGCGGTAGCGAGATCCAGCGACAAGGGCGCCGAGATCAAGTGAGTAGAGCTGCTTGTTCTTCAAAGTTTCTGGGACATCGCCGCCAACGATCGCTTGGGCTAGACCTTCAACGACCGCGGTCTTTCCGACGCCAGGCTCACCGATTAGAACTGGGTTGTTCTTTGTGCGGCGCGAGAGGATCTGCATGACGCGCTCGATCTCCTTCTCGCGTCCGATTACTGGATCGAGTTTTCCTTCGCGAGCTGCGACGGTGAGGTTTCTTCCGAATTGATCTAGGACTAGAGATGTTGCAGGTGTTCCTTCTGGTGCGCCAGCAGTTGCGGCCTCTTTACCTTGGTAACCAGAGAGAAGTTGGATTACTTGTTGACGGACACGATTTAAGTCAGCGCCGAGTTTTACGAGAACTTGTGCGGCTACGCCTTCGCCTTCGCGGATAAGACCAAGAAGGATGTGCTCGGTTCCGATGTAGTTGTGGCCGAGTTGAAGCGCTTCGCGAAGTGATAATTCAAGAACTTTCTTTGCGCGAGGAGTAAATGGAATGTGTCCGGATGGTGCTTGCTGACCTTGACCGATGATCTCTTCTACTTGAGCACGAACGCCTTCGAGTGAGATTCCGAGAGCTTCAAGACCTTTAGCAGCGACGCCTTCGCCTTCATGAATCAATCCAAGGAGGATGTGTTCAGTACCGATGTAGTTATGGTTGAGCATGCGAGCTTCCTCTTGTGCGAGGACAACTACGCGTCTTGCTCTATCGGTAAAACGTTCGAACATTAACTACTCCTTATGTCTCTTGAGCCCTAGCGTAATAGAGGCGGCCCCGAGGGGCGAGACCAATATTCCAGTTCAAGATATGGGACGGTTTAGAGGCTCTAACCTCAATATTTAGGTATTTATTCCGGTGAACTATTCAAGAACCAGGAGCATTCGGGTATTTCCCAGGGTATTGGGCTTGACGCTCTCAAGGTCGAGGAATTCAGCAACACCTTCATCGTATGAGCGCAGGAGTTGTTGGTAGACCTCAGGCTCAACTGGTGCGCCGGTGATCTCTTTGAATCCATGGCTACCGAAGAAATTGGTTTCGAAAGTTAGACAGAAGAGACGCTTAAGTCCTAACTTCTTTGCGCGATCAATTATCGATGCGAGGATTTCGTGACCGATCTTCTTGCCGCGATGTTCTTCGATTACCGCGACAGTTCTTACCTCTCCCAGATCCTCCCAGAGAACATGGAGCGCACCACATCCAATTACTTCTCCATCTATTTCAGCGACGACGAATTCTTGAACATCTTCATAGAGCATCACAGTCTCTTTTGAAAGAAGACGACGTTGCAAGGTGTACATGTCGATGATCTGGCGGATCGCTTTGATATCGCTAGTTCTTGCTGGGCGAATTAAAACGCTCATTAATTCTCTTCTGGCTTCACTAACGGGAAGAGGATTGTTTCGCGGATACCAAGACCGGTAAGCGCCATAAGTAAGCGATCGATTCCCATTCCAACACCGCCCATTGGAGGCATTCCATGTTCCATAGCGCGGAGGAAATCTTCATCTACCTGCATCGCTTCTAGGTCACCCTTTGCGCCGAGTTTTGCTTGCTCAACTAAGCGCTCGCGTTGGATGACTGGATCTACCAACTCTGAATAGCCAGTTGCTAATTCGAAGCCATCAACATAGAGATCCCACTTCTCGGCAATACCTTTACGCTCGCGGTGTTCTCTTACAAGCGGTGAGGTATCGACCGGGAAGCCCATAATGAATGTTGGCGTATTCAGTTGGTCCTTGTAGACGAATTCAAAGATCTCTTCAGCTAACTTTCCATGGATCCACTTCGGGTCGATCTTTAGGCCGATCTTGTGGGCGATGCTCTTTAACTCTTCAAACTTGGTGTCTGGTGTTACTTCGCTTCCGACCTTCTCGGAGATTGCGCCATAGAAATCGACTTCACGCCATGTTCCACCGAGATCGCTCTCGCGACCATCGTGATGGATGACTTTGTGAGAGCCGAAGACCGCCATCGCAGCGTTCTGGACCAACTCACGGGTTAGGTCCTTCATATTCCGCCAGTCGGCATATGCCCAATACATCTCTAGCATCGCAAACTCAGGTGAGTGGCTTGAATCAGCGCCCTCATTACGGAAATTACGGTTGATTTCAAATACCTTCTCGATACCACCAACCACACAGCGCTTCAAGAAAAGTTCGGGGGCGATACGTAGGAATAGATCCATATCGTAAGCATTTGAGAATGTCTTAAATGGTCTTGCGGCAGCTCCACCATGCATGACTTGGAGCATCGGCGTCTCTACCTCGATAAAGCCAGCCTTATCGAAAGTTGAGCGGAGCGACTTAAGAACTTGGGGGCGGATTCGCGCTGTTTCGCG
>CAZFQY010000010.1:0-25544 GCA_964521265.1 uncultured Clavibacter sp. | reverse complement strand
TTCGATGTGATTACTTCGCCAGTAACACTGACGATATCTCCGATATCGATATCTGCTTTCCAAGCTTCGAGTTGGGCTTCACCGACTTTATCTAGAGAGAGCATTACCTGAAGTTCAGTTCCATCACCTTCGCGGAGCATTGCAAAGCAGAGCTTTCCAGTATCGCGTTTGAAGATGATTCTTCCCGCAACTGATTCAGTTACACCTGAAGATTTATCGGTCTCTAAATCTTTAAAACGTTCGCGGATATCTTTAAGGGTTGAGGTCCGAGGAACTTGGACGGGATATGCCTCTACGCCACGAGCAAGAAGTGCATCGCGTTTCTCGCGCCGAATTCGTAATTGTTCGGGAAGGTCATTCTCCGTCATAGTGACGGGAGTCTATCCATTCCGTTCATGCACGAGGCGGAGCCCGATGAGCGTTAGATCTGGTTCGTGAAACTCAAGGGTCTCGCTGATGCCAAGAACTAGCGGCGCTAATCCACCTGTGGCAATTACGGAGACCTTTTCATTATTTGGGTAGAGATCATCTAGCTCATCAGCGATGCGATTTACCAGGCCATCGACTTGGCCAGCAAAGCCATAAATAGTGCCGGATTGCAGCGCTTCTACCGTGTTCTTTCCGATGACTGACTTCGGCTTAATCAACTCGACTTTCCGTAGCTGGGCAGCTCTAGAAGCAAGTGCTTCTACGGAGATCTCGATTCCCGGAGCTAGTGCACCACCAAGGAACTCGCCCTTTGGTGAAACAACATCAAGATTTGTGGAGGTTCCAAAGTCAACGACGATTGCTGCGCCATCTTTTCCATAGAGATGATGCGCTGCAAGGGTATTGACGATGCGGTCAGCACCAATCTCCTTTGGATTATCTACCAATAATGGAACCCCGGTCTTAACGCCTGGCTCGATGATGGTCACACGGATATCTTGGAAATAAGAGTTGACCATAGTGCGCGCTTCACGTAGAACCGCAGGAACGGTTGAGCAGATTGAGAGTCCTGAGATCGTGTAGCCGGTAATTAATGAACGCCATTGCAACCAAATCTCATCGGCTGTGTCGCGAGCATCGGTCTTAACGCGCCAGCTATCGACTAACTCATCCTCATGGAAGAGTCCCAGGACGGTGTTTGTGTTTCCAATATCGACAGTTAAGAGCATTAGAAGTCCAATCCGATATCCAAGATAGGGGCTGAGTGGGTTAGAGCACCGACAGCGAGATAGTTGACCCCGGTCTGTGCGTAAGCGCGTGCGTTTTCAATGGTAAGGCCGCCAGATGATTCCAACTTTGTTTTGGAACCTTTAGCGATCTCGACAGCTTGTTTTGTTAGCTCGATATCCATGTTGTCTAAGAGAACAATCTCTGCTTTCGCATCAAGAGCTTCGCGGAGCTGTTCGAGGTTATCTACTTCCACCTCAAGTTCCATCCCTGGGAATTCTTTACGGACACGTGCGATTGCTTCTGTGATCGAACCGGAGGCGGCGATGTGGTTGTCCTTGATGATTGCGCCATCAGAGAGGCTCATTCGATGATTCATTCCCCCACCCATCCGGACTGCGAATTTCTCTAGCTGGCGCATGCCAGGCGTTGTTTTTCGGGTATCGCGGATCTTCGCTCCCGTACCTTCGATTGCATCGACCCATCGCTTAGTAAGCGTTGCGATACCCGATAGATGGCTGATGAAGTTAAGTGCGATCCGTTCGCTGCGCAAGATATCTCGGGTATTTCCTTCGATTACCAAGATCGTCTCGCCAGCTTTGACCCTCTCGCCACATTCCTTTTCATAGGTGATTGATGTAATGCCTACTCTTTCGAAGACGAGCGCTGCAACACATGTACCAGCCACTACGCCATCTTTACGAGCGCGCATGAATGCACGTGAAGTCTTGTCAGCATCGATGGTTGCAAGAGTGGTCTTGTCATCACCTTCCGGCATATCTTCTGCGAAGGCATGAGAGATCAGGTTAGATAATTGATCGACATCAATTCCATAGCTCTCTAACTTATTAATGCATGATGCTGAGGTCATCGAACACCTCCTCATATGAGGTGCGCCAATTACCGATCTCATCTAGACCTTGGTGAATCCGTTTCTTCCAATTATTCGAGGTTTCGGCAAAATCCTCGCGCCAATGTGAACCACGTGATTCAGTCCGCTCTAGCGCAGAACGAGCGATTGCTGTTGCAAGTAAATAGAGATTAGTAGTCTCCCAAGCTTCGAGGTTTGCATAGATCGTGGTTGCATCTTTCAATCGATCTAAAGTAGCGAGGGTTTCTTTGAGAGATTTCTCGGAACGAACTACGGCCGCTCCGCGCGACATCGCTCTCTGTAATTCACCGCGAACTGATGGCGAGATGAGGATCTCGATTGGGTCTGGGGTGATTGGGTCTTCCCAGGTCTGAAGGTTCTTAGCGATATCTTCTGCGATACGAGCGCCGAATACGAGTCCTTCAAGTAATGAATTAGAAGCAAGGCGATTAGCGCCATGTGCACCGGTGCAAGCTGTTTCACCCACCGCATAAAGCCCAGGAACTGAGGAATGGCCGTTTAAATCCGTGCGAATTCCACCTGAGGCGTAGTGAGAAGCGGGAGCGACTGGAATGAGATCAAGGGCCGGGTCGATTCCTTGTTGGCGACATGAGGCATGGATTGTTGGGAAGCGATCAGCGAAATCCTTTATCTCACGTGCATCTAGCCAGACATGCTTTGCACCACTCTTGGCCATCTGACGAGAAATCTCTTTAGCTACGACATCGCGTGGTGCTAGATCAGCGAGTGGATGAACGCCCTTCATAAATCGCTCGCCACGATCATTTACTAGAAATGCACCTTCACCACGAACCGCTTCGCTGATCAGTGGTTGCTGTCCCCGAGAGTTCTCACTTGTATACAGAACGGTCGGATGGAATTGGATGAATTCAACATCGGCGACATCAGCGCCGGCGCGAAGTGCGAGTGCCACGCCATCACCAGTTGAGACTGCGGGATTCGTTGTCTGTGAATAAACCTGACCGAGTCCACCCGTAGCTAGGACAACAGCGCGAGCAAGAATTTGGCCGACGCCATCTCGACTTCCTTCACCGATGACGTGAAGTGTTACGCCACAAACTCTCCCACTTGCACCCTTAAGCGCATCGAGCACAAGGGCATGTTCGATTACTTCGATACCAGGATCTTTGGAGACTGCAGCTAAGAGTGCACGTGATACTTCAGCACCTGTTGCATCACCACCAGCATGAAGAATGCGATTACGAAGATGTCCACCTTCGCGAGTAAGCGCAATCTCGCCGGTCTCTGATTTATCAAATACTGCGCCGCGGGCAATCAACTTTCGAACTGCTTCAGGTCCTTCAGTTACTAGAACCTTGACTGCTGGAAGATCACAAAGGCCGGCGCCAGCAACAAGAGTGTCGCGTTCATGATCTTCTGGTGAATCACCTGGTCCAAGGGCAGCGGCGATTCCACCTTGAGCCCACTTAGTAGAGCCCTCATCGACTTGGGCCTTTGTTATAAGCATTACCGAGAGGTTATGGGAGCGGATCTGTAGCGCGGTCGTTAGCCCAGCTACGCCAGAACCAATCACGACGACATCTGCTGATGCGCTCCAGCCCGGAAGCGGTGCACGTAGCCTCATAGTTTCACCAAACTTCGCGCCATCGCCATATTGTCAATCAAACGAACGCCATCAACCCAGCCTGCAATGATTGCCCGAGCTCTAGTTGTGCTCTCGTTGGCCAATTCAAAGTTATCTTCATCGATTATCTCTGCATAATCCAAATTGAATTCTGGCTCATTCTCTAAACGTGCTAACTCAGTTTTCATCTCATCGATTGAATCTTTAGTTGCAGCTGAGCGGAGCGCCTTAGATATTGATTGGGCCGTGACTATTCCCTTATCGCTAAGTCGGACATTCCTAGATGAGAGCGCTAACCCAGATTCATCACGAATAGTTGGTGCGGCGATGATTTCAATATCAGGATGAAGTTGGGCCGCCATCTGCTTTATGAGGAAGAGTTGTTGGAAGTCCTTCTCTCCGAAGATCGCATACTTCGGTTTTACCAATTCAAATAATCTATTAACTACAGTCAGTACGCCATCAAAATGTCCGGCTCTACTTGCGCCTTCAAAGCGCTTGCCTAATTCACCAGCGCTTAACTTCTTCTCATCGCCGGGGTAAAGATCAATTACTTCTGGTCGCCAGAGCACAGTCGCACCGGCATCGCGAGCAAGGCGCTCATCGACTTCAGGAGTCTTTGGATACTTCGCTAGATCATCTTTATCTTCAAATTGAAGTGGGTTTACGAAAACCGATACGACGACCTCATCGCAATATTCACGGGCCATCTTTATAAGTGATTGGTGGCCAGCATGAAGCGCGCCCATAGTCGGCACAAATGCGCATGGGCGTGCGAGTCCGGTGAGGACGCGTTCTACTTTCATTTCTAGCTCCAGTCCGCTTGGGGTACCAGGCGGGTGAAGTCTACTTTCTCAACTTAGGGCAGCCAAAAGTTGGCTAACTGGGCCTCTTCCCGGCAGGTGTGCAGCAGGATCGATCTCCAGCCAGGGCTCCAAAACAAAGCGTCTTTCATGGGCCCGCGGATGTGGCAAAGTCAAAGCTTCGCTCTCCATGAAGAGTCCACCTAAATCGATGATGTCGATATCAATCAAGCGAGCTGCATTCTGGAAGGAGCGAATTCTGCCGAGTGTGTTCTCGACTTCAAGGAGCGCTTTCATTAAATCAAGCGGCTTGTGATCAGTATCCCCGATCAGGACAGCGTTGATGTAATTGGGTTGAACATCGGGAACGCCGACGGGCGCAGTTTCATACATCGATGAGACTGCATTCACCTTGAGGAAATTTCCAATCTCCTCGATTGCTCTACTTACTTGAGAGCGTGGCTCACCAAGATTCGCACCAAGAGCGATGACTGCTTTCATCGGCTCTTTTTTAGAGTGACTGAGACATCATCGAATGGGACTGAGATAGGAGCCTTCGGTTTATGGACAGTAACTTTCACTTCATCAATCAAGTCGAAGGAGTGAAGGATGCGATTAGCAATTCGATCTGCAAGGGCTTCAATCAGATTCAAAGACGGTCCTTTGATTACCTCAACGACTAACTTCGCGACCTCGTCATAGTTGACGGTCTCACTTAAATCATCTTCGGTGGCGGCTTTTTCTAAATCAAGTTCTAATTCGATATCAACGATGAAAGGTTGTGGGGTGCGCTTCTCTTGCTCAAGGACTCCATGTATCCCATCGCTCTTGATCCCAGAAATCTTTATCTTGTCGCTCATATTTAGAAGTTTATCTTCTACCTAGCGCGCTGATTGTTGCGATTACATCACGATGTGGTTTTACCGAATGGGTACGGACTGCCCATACGCCCTGCTTGGCCATAGCGGCAGTAATGGCGAGGGTGGCTGCCTCGCGGTCATCTGGGTTGGTGCCTCCCGTTAGCTCTCCGAGAAAGCGTTTTCGTGAGGCTCCGATGAGGATTGGATAGCCTAATAATGAAAGCCGATCAAGGTTTTTCAGCAGCTCCCAATTATGTTCTGGGGACTTGGAGAAACCGATACCTGGGTCGATGATGATCTGATCGGGGTCAACGCCCGCTTCAATCGCGCAGTTAACTCGCTCCTCTAACTCTTCCTTCACTTCCTTCACGACATCTTTGTAGGTTGCTAGTTCTTGCATGGTCTTTGAGTGGCCACGCCAATGCATAATCACATATTGAACTTCAGGATGCTTTGAAATGAGTTTGTACATTTCTTTATCGGCTAATCCCCCAGAAACATCATTTACATATTTCACTCCGAGTTTGATTGCTTTTTCAGCAATCGAACTTCTCGTTGTATCTATAGAAACATCAGTGCCAAGTGGGATGACTTGTTCTAAGACTGGAATGACGCGTTCTGCCTCTTCAGTCTCAGTTACTCGATCTGCTCCTGGCTTGGTCGACTCTCCACCGATATCGATGATGTCTACGCCCTCATCAATCATCTCTTTTGCGCGATTAAGGGCATCTTCGGTCGTGAAATGTCTTCCACCATCTGCAAATGAATCTGGGGTGACGTTAAGGATGCCCATCACCAGAGTGCGCATAACTATCTTCCAGTAATTAGTGACATTGCTTCAGCGCGCGTAGCTGGATCACGGAGCATGCCGCGAACAGCGCTAGTGACAGTTCTTGCTTGTGGCTTCTTGACGCCTCGCATGGACATACATAGATGTTCGCAATCAATGATGACGATGACTCCACCCGGTTCAAGATGCTTTACAAGCGCATCTGCGATCTGGGTAGTCAATCGTTCTTGGACTTGTGGCCGGCGGGCATAAAGATCAACGAGTCTTGCCAACTTCGAGAGCCCAGTAACTTTCCCACTTGGGCCTGGGATGTAACCGATATGGGCGAGGCCGTGAAATGGCGTTAGATGATGCTCGCAGTGCGAAAAAACCTCTATATCTTTGACGATTACCAGCTCTTCATGGCCGAGGTCGAAGGACTTATTGAAGACTTCCTTGGGGTCTTGGAAAAGACCTTGGAAATTCTCCTTCATCGCACGAGCGACTCGTTGAGGCGTTTCCTTTAGGCCATCGCGCTCTGGATCCTCACCAATGCCGATTAAAAGTTCACGGATTGCGCGCTCGACGCGCTCCTCATCAAATTTACTGCTCATTAGCAGGAGCTGATTTCTTCCGGCGCTTTGGTTTCTCTTCTACTACTTCAGCCTTCTTCTTAATCTCAACCGGTGGAATCTTCGAAGGCACGCGATCAGGTGATCCAGTCCAAGCCGGACGCTTTGGGCGAGCAGCTACATGTTTGAAGATGACTTCGATCTCTTCCTTATGTAGCGTCTCTTTTTCCATCAACTCTTCGACTAGCGCATCGAGGATTGAACGGTTCTCGACGAGAATCTCATATGCCTCTTGGTGGGCATTTCCGATGAGCATCTTGATCTCTTGATCTACAGCACTTGCAATATCTTCAGAGTAATCGCGTTGGTGTCCATAATCTCTTCCGAGGAATGGTGCTGAATCACTTGTTCCAAGTTTGATCGCACCTAACTTCTCAGTCATTCCATATTGAGTCACCATCGCGCGCGCGAGAGCCGTTGCCTTCTCGATGTCATTTGAAGCGCCAGTAGTCGGATCATGGAACACGAGCTCTTCAGCTGCTCGCCCGCCCATGGTGTAAGCGAGTTGATCGAGCATCTGGTTACGAGTAGTTGAGTATTTATCTTCATCGGGAAGGACCATCGTGTAACCGAGGGCATGGCCACGCGGCATGATGGTGATCTTGTGAACTGGATCAGTATGAGGAAGCGCATGAGCAACTAATGCGTGGCCACCTTCGTGATAAGCAGTTACGCGCCGCTCCTCCTCGCTCATAAGCCTTGATTTACGCTGCGGACCAGCCATTACGCGATCGATCGCCTCATCGACATCATCCCGGGAGATGATCTTTCGATTCTCACGTGCGGTAAGTAGCGCGGCTTCATTTAGAACGTTGGCAAGATCTGCGCCGGTAAATCCAGGAGTACGACGAGCAATTGCCAAGAGATCGACATCTTTTTCAAGTGGCTTGCCCTTGGCGTGAACTTTCATAATCGCTTCGCGACCCTTTACATCAGGGCGATCGATTCCGATCTGACGATCGAAACGACCTGGACGAAGCAGGGCTGGATCAAGAATGTCGGGACGGTTAGTGGCAGCAATGAGGATCACTTGATCATGTGGCTCAAAACCATCCATCTCCACGAGTAATTGATTGAGAGTCTGTTCGCGCTCATCATGTCCGCCACCAAGTCCAGCGCCGCGATGTCGACCGACAGCATCAATCTCATCGACGAAGATGATCGAAGGTGAATTCTCTTTCGCTTGCTTGAAAAGATCTCTAACGCGAGCTGCTCCAACACCGACGAACATCTCAACGAAATCCGAACCTGATATCGAGTAGAACGGAACCTTTGCTTCACCGGCAACCGCTCTGGCAAGCAGAGTCTTACCTGTTCCGGGAGGGCCGAATAGGAGAACTCCTTTCGGAATCTTCGCACCGATCTCTTGATACTTCTTTGGTGAAGCTAGGAAGTCTTTGATCTCCTTAAACTCTTCGATCGCTTCATCAGCACCAGCAACATCAGCGAAAGTGACTTGTGGGACTTCATTGGAGTGAAGCTTTGCTCGTGAGCGACCGAAGGAAAATACACGCGATCCGCCCTGTGATTGTCCGAGGAAGAAGAGAAGTAGGAAGAAGAGCAGAAGAATCGGACCGAGAGTGAAGAGGATCGACACGAAAATATTGGTCCGCGGGACCGTTACATCCCAATCCTTCGGTGGGGGGTTTGCGCTAAGTAAATCAACGAGAATCGGCTCTTGGCCGGTCACATAAGAGGCCTCAACCTGGGTAGCGCCTTCGACAGCGATACCTGGTTTCAAAATCAAGCGGATGACTTGATCACGATCGACGATTGTGGCCGCTTCGACATCACCACGAGTGATCGCAGCCATTGCCTCCGAAGTGTTGATCTTTGTGAATTGATTTCCACTAGATGAGATCTGACCGAAGATCGTTACAGCAGCGATTGCAACGAGAATCCAGAAGAGTGGACGACGAGTTATCCGTACCGGTGGACGCGCACCCGGCTTGTTCGGTTGGCGATTAGGAAGCTTCGGCTTCTTTATCTTCTTATTGTTGTTTTCAGCCATTTTTATCTGCGATTGCTACTCATACATATGCTTCGCAAGGACTGCGATGAAGGGAAGGTTGCGATACTTCTCATTGAAATCTAATCCATAGCCGATGACAAAATCTTTCGGGATATCAAAGCCAACATAACGGACATCTACTTTTACGATTGCTGCGTCCGGTTTACGTAAGACCGTCATGATCTCAACTGAACCTGCGCCACGTGACTTGAGATTCTGGGATAGCCAATCAAGAGTGAGCCCTGTGTCGACGATATCTTCGATGATCAAGACATTTCGTCCGGTGATATCGCGATCAAGATCCTTCAGAATCCTAACTACGCCAGAAGACTTAGTTCCTGATCCGTAAGACGAGACTGCCATCCAATCAATCTCTACATGGCGATTGATATGGCGAGTTAGATCAGCCATCACCATTACAGCGCCTTTAAGCACACCGATAAGAAGTAGATCTTGATCTTTGTAATCGTTCTCAATCTGACGGGCAATCTCCTTCAAACGGCTCTGGAGTTGCTCTTCGTTGACGATTACCTTCTCGATATCGCTCTGTACCGATGCGAGATCCACTAGTTACCTTTCTCGAGGCTTTAAATAGGGCTTTAAGAGAGCGAAAGTCTGCCCGAAATCCGCGCCACGGTCACACCGCCGGGTAGCGATACCGCTCCTTGACCCTTCCAGGCTGTGACTAGAGCCTCAACCGGCTCAAGATGTTCAGCAGAAAGTGAGCCAGATGGGGCGCCAGCGAGATAGATGGCTTTTCGAATCACCCGTGAGCGGACTGCCCGAGGCAGGTTAGCGAGGGTCTCAATATCCATTTCCATCGGATCCATCTCAACCAGGTCGATCTCTTCTAAGACTTCCTCAGCCCATTGATCCAAGGCATCAGCATCATCGCGAAGGATCCTTGCCGAACGAGTCAGCGCATCGGTGATTCCGGGACCGATCTCCGCTTCCATCATCGGTAAGACTTTTTCACGAACTCTAACTCTCGCGTATTCCATCGATTGATTATGTGGATCGTTCCAATACTTTATTCCTACTTCTTTACATGCAGCTTCGGTTTGAGAACGAGTGATTGATAAAAGTGGGCGACGATACTTATCGATCCGCTCTGCCATACCAGAGAGTGATCTTGTTCCAGAGCCACGAGCTAATCCGAGGAGAACTGTTTCGGCTTGATCATCTTTGGTATGGCCAAGGAAGATTGCTACTGCATTTGTGCTTGTGGCAATCTCATTTAGAGCGGCATATCTTGCACGGCGCGCTGATGCTTCCATCCCATCAGTGATCTCAACTTTGATTCGCTTGATCTCAACATTGGTATAGCCAAGTTTCGAAAGTTCAGCCTTCGTGTTCATCGCAACATCAGCGCTATTTGGTTGCAGCGCATGATCGATAACGACCGCTATTGCGCGAATAGCTTTTGTTTTCGCCTCAGCAAGTAATCCAGCAGCAAGCGCTGATGAGTCGGCGCCACCGGAGACGGCGACTAGAACGGTATCGCCCGCGTTTAAGTCAGCTAATTCAGCCCGAATCGCCAGGCGGATCTGATAGAGCGGCGTTGCTTCTGCCATAAGGCGCAAGCGTAGTTACTGCTAGACCCGACCTCCATATGGCATCAATCCCTTGATGCTGTAGATATTTGAAAAGAGCAGGCCTTTGCCCTTTGAATTCGCCTCCCACATCATCCCGTTTCCAGCATAGATCGTGATGTGGTGAATCGTGTTCACAGTTCCCTTATATGAATAGAAGAGAAGATCTCCGGGCTCAAGATCCTTGAGCGGAACGTGTTTTGTATAAGAGAAATAGAGCGATGAATTCAGGCGATCCCAATTCGGCCAACCCAGACCCGCAGAGCGATAAGCAGCATAGACAAGTCCTGAGCAATCGAAGGCATTCGGGCCCTCATCGCCCCAGATATATGGCTTACGGGCGAGTACTTGTTTCTTCGCGAATTCAACAGCTTTCGCTCTCATCTCTGGAGTTGAGCGCGATGTCGAACGTCCTTTGAAACCGATATCCGGCCAGACTCTTGTATAGATGGCTGTGCCTTGGGCGATAGATGCATTCGCTTCTTCCAAGAGCGCGAGTTGTCGCTGCTGTTCGAGAGTTACGCGCTTCTTTCGAGCTGAATTCAATTCTCGCAATACTTGATCTTGAATCTTCTGAAGGCGATTCACTTCTTTCTGCTGTGCGTCACGTGCAGCATCAGCTTCAGCCTTCGCAGCAGCTACCTTTTCGGTAGCGATACGTTGGCGTTCTCTAGCAGCATCTGCAGCTTTCTTTGCCTCGCGTGCTGCGACCTCAGCGGTCTTGAATCTATAGAGCGCTTGGGTGTTCTGGGTTCCGAGTGAATCTAGAGTAGAGAGACGATCCATCAGATCTTGTGGACCATCAGAGTGAAGTAGTGAATCAAAATCAGTGAAACCACCGCCCATAATGTAGGCATTCGTGGCGAGGCGACCGATCGCATCATGCGCTTCCTTAACCGCAGCCATCGCCTCTTGATAGGCAATCGCCGCTGCTTCTGACTCCTTAGTAGCGCGAGCTAACTCAGCGCGCGCCGCCTCATAGCGGACTCGAGCAGTATTTGCGACGCTGATTAATTGTCGGAGTGTGAGATTCGCTTTAGCTAGCCTTGCTGCTGCTGCATCAGCGGCTTTCTTTGCCTCCGCTTCTAATTTCTTAGCGGCTTCGATTTGGGCAAGCGTTGGTTTCTTTGGATTAGAGAATGCAGGCGTCGTCGAGAAGAGAAGCAGCGTTGCAAGCATGAGCGCTAAACGGCGCGCGGAACTAAATCTCACTAATTGGCTCCCTGGGGAAATGGGGGTCAGTTACTGATGAAAAGGGTAAAGGCAGTAGCCCTAAATCCTTTGGATTTACCCCGCGACTTTCCTCAGATTATCCTTAAAGAAGCTCTTCATTATGGAGTTGGTGAGAGGCCCATCACTTTCAATTCACCGTTTCGCTTCGCTCTCACTAAGACCCCTTCGCCAGATGCTGGTGCTACTCCAGTGAGAGCGGTGATGTTCACTTGATGAAACACAAGCACCAACAGACCGCGCTTATTCCTATGTTTTGCAATTTGTTCTCTCGTTGCTGCAGTTCGTGGATCAGCGCTGGGATCATCATCTTGGAAGAGCGAGTCAAGATTGGGATTCTCTCTAACCTTTCCGATTCCCATCAATCTTGCAGTATCGATTGCTCGACACCATCTACTTGATTCGATTCGAGCGATCCGGATGTTCTTCGATTTCAACCACACACCGATTGCTTCGGCTTGTTCTCTTCCTTCTTGCGAGAGATTGCGTTGGGTTGAGCAATCTCCAATCTTTAGGTTTGATGGATCGCCCACTCCAGGAGCGATTGCATGACGCAATAAAAGAACGTAACCCGTTGCTTTTGGAGCACTTACCTTCTTCCAGATCTCATCCTCTGCATTTGCAGGAGCCATCGTTGCGATAAGCAGAATCACAAGTGATATGAGAGCGCGCTTCAGATGAATACACCCACAACTAACATGATCGAGTAGAGGCTTAGGTAAGTGATCGAGCCATGGAAGATCGGTCCGGAATTCTTATCGGGATCGCGTAATTGATAGGCAAATCCAATTCCAAGAAGACCTGTTACTACATAGGTCCATGTTGAAAGACCTGCGGAGTAGAGCGTTAGAAACGAGGTGATGATCATCGCAATGGTGTGAAACCACATCTGCTGAGAGACTTTTCGAATTGGCGCGACGACCGGAAGCATCGGGATTCCTGCGGCTTCATAATCATCTTTGTATTTGATAGCCAGAGCCCAGAAATGTGGTGGTGTCCAGAAGAAGATCACCATGAAGAACCAGAATGCAGCCCAAGAGAGTGAACCGGTAACAGCAGCCCAACCGATTAAGACCGGCAGACAGCCTGCAATGCCACCCCAGACGATGTTTTGAGAGGTGCGGCGCTTCAAGCCGACGGTGTATCCGAATACATAGAAAGCTATCGCGCCCACGGTAAGTCCGGTCGCAAGTGGATTGGTAAATACCCAGAAAATAACTAGTGAGATAGCGCTGATCGCAAATGCGAAGGTAAGAGCTTGGGTCTCGGTGACTTGTTCATTGACGATCGGACGCTTCGAGGTTCGCTCCATCATCTTGTCGATATCGCTTTCGATCACCATGTTAAATGCATTCGCAGCGCCAGCCGCAAGCGTTCCACCAATAAGCGTTGCGACAGTTACATCAAGGGGTGGTATTCCATCAGCTGCTAAGAAGAGCGCTGGCAGAGTTGTTACAAGCAGTAGCTCTACAACGCGCAGCTTCATAAGGGCGATGTAGGGCGAAATCACGTGGCGAGGCTACCGGGTAGATTGCGCAGGTGAGGATTCGGGTTCTCTTAATCGCGTACCTGATGGTGATTGCTATCTCACCAGCTAATAGCGAGACGCTCTCAGCAGATACAAAGATGAAACTTGCGACCACCATCACTGGGGATATCGCTCCGAAATCAGTCCGCGCTTCAAGTAACGGTCTCGTCTCAGCCCACAACATGATGTATCGCCACTCGGTAACCGTTTATGACGGCGCAAACTTGACTCTTACGAAGACAATCCCTGATCGAGTCGATCTAAAGACGCTTGGCTTCAAGGGTTATTCCGGTACCCATCGCGGTTCACCAGTCGAAGGCGCATTCTCACCAGATAACGCTTATCTATATGTGACTAACTATGCGATGTATGGAGCTGGTTTCAACCGTGAAGGTACCGATATCTGTAAACCTGCTGATCGCTACGACCGCTCTTTCTTGTATCGAATCTCTACCTCGACTTGGCAGATCGATGCGGCTTATCGCGTCGGCGTAGTTCCTAAGGTGGTTGATGTATCCCCCGACAATAAATATGTATTGGTCTCTAATTGGTGCTCTTATGACCTTTCTGTGATCTCACTTGAAGAGCAGAAAGTCGTGAAGACGATTCCTATCGGCGCTTATCCTCGAGGCATCACCATCTCTAAGGATTCAAAGTTCGCTTTTGTCGCACAGATGGGTGGCTCGGTCGTCCATAAAATCACGCTCGGTACTTGGGAGCGCAAGACGTTGAATGTGGGATCAAATCCCCGTGCGATTGTCCTCTCACCAGATGATCAGACTCTTTACGTATCACTAAATGCAGCAGGGCGAGTTGTTGCCTACGATCTTAGTGAAGAGAAAGTAGTTCGTTCTGTTAGAACTGGGAACGCTGCGCGAAGCCTTGATATCTCAAAGGACGGTTCGGCGCTTTACGTCGTCAACTATAAGAGCAATACCCTAGTTAAATTGAATTCAAGCACCTTTGAGAGAGTGCAACGTATTCGCCCATGTAATGAGCCAATCGGAGTTACCTACGAACCGCTAAATAAGAGAGTCTGGGTTGCTTGTTATGGCGGCGCTATAAAAGTATTTAATGATCACCCTTAACGATCGTCTCTAGCAACTTATCCATCGCCGTTCTTGCTCTATTGCGCGATTGGAGCGTTGGGGTTATCCCATCAGCGAGGATCGCAAAGGCATACTCCTTCTCACCGCTTTTTACATAACCAGCAAGCGTCACGCTCCGGTTCACCCATCCAGTCTTCGCCCGCACTTGGCCGATCGCAGATTCTGCTCTGGTGAATCGCTTTACGAGGGTTCCGGTCTCGCCAGCAATCGGTAATCCGTCATAGATTGAGGAGAATTTTGGATCATTTCGAATTGCCATCAGGAGTTCTACAACAGTTCTAGCCGAGAGGCGATTGGCTTTTGATAGACCACTTCCATCTCTTACTTTCAAGCCCTCGCTATTGACTCCGATTCCACTCATCACGCTCTTGAAAGTTTTAGTGAGTCCTTTGGAATCTGCTGGATAACCAACGCTTCTGGTGGCTGCGTTTGCCAACCTATCTGCGACGAGATTGTCACTCCAGAGCGTTAGATGAGTGACCATCTTGCTAAGTGGGGCTGAGGTAAGGGATGCAATCTCTTCCTTACCGAGCTCTGTTGCCTTTGCGCCATCTACTTTCGTGAATGCTGCTCTGATCTTCTTATTTTTTAGTGCCACTTTTAGGTTGTAGACATCTTTCGGATAAAGACCTTCATAGAAGATCTTGATGCGCCGGACGCCATCTGGATTGGCTTTATTGGTGAGATAGGGAAGATATTTATGTCCGTATTTATCTGAGATCGCCCGACTCGTGGTTAGAAAGGGATCGAGTGAGCCTCGAATTAGAAATTCACTCTCATTCTCCGTCTTCCAGATTGATGTGACATAGCGAGTATCTATCCCAAGATATTGAATCGCCACCACTGCAGTCAGAAGCTTTAAGACAGAAGCTGGAACTCGTGCTGAGTCAGGTTGATTTTCGGCAAGTACCTTTTTATCGCTCTGATCCATGACAAGGAGCCCTGGTGAGGCTAGAGCAGTTGAGCTACTTCGCTTCTCAACGGTATGCAGAGCGTGAGCGGAATGCGATGAGATTGTCATGACCAACGCTAGGGATAGTGATAGCGATAGGTGTAGTAGCCGGCGCACCCAGGAAGATTACTATCGGCACATGGCTACGGGTTACGTTTACCACGAGATATTTGGCTGGCATGACACTGGAACTTATGTTGGCGATATGCCATCCGATCCCGGGGCCGGATTACAGCCGTATAAAAACTATGAACATGCTGAGACTAAAAAGCGAATCCATGAACTGATAGTTGTCTCGGGGCTGATAGATGAGTTAGTGCGTATCGCCCCGCGACAAGCAACAGAGAATGAACTTGGAACCGTTCACACTAGAGAACATATTGAACGGATTAAAAAAGAGAGTGCGACTCGATTAGGCGGTGATGGTGGCGATCTCACCACTCCATTTGCACGAGGCGGGTATGAGATTGCAGCTATGGCTGCTGGTGGTGCGATTGAGTTGTTCGATGCTGTCCTATCTGGCCAAGTTAAAAATGGTTACGCGCTAATTCGTCCACCTGGACATCACGCTGTTCGTGAACGTGGGATGGGTTATTGCATCTTCTCGAATCTTGCGGTCGCAATTGGTGTTGCCAAGAAACTGAACCCGTCGCTTCGAGTGGTCGCAGTGGATTGGGATGTCCATCATGGAAATGGGACTGAATCGATATTCATCGACGATAAAGATGTATTGACTATCTCGCTCCATCAAGATCGTTTGTATCCACATGACACTGGCGATATCGATGTGGTTGGAGTAGGAACGAACATAAATATTCCGCTTCCGCCAGGAACCGGAGTAGGTGGCTATTACTACGCCTTTGATGAAGTAGTAATTCCTGCGATCCGGAAATTCAAGCCGGATATCGTCGTGGTCGCCTCTGGTTTTGATTCTGCTTATCTAGACCCGCTAGGTCGGATGATGATCACTGCTGAGGGATATAAACATTTAACTCGAAAGTTGATGGATGTAGCCGAGGAGGTCTGTGGCGGTAGATTGATGATGACCCATGAAGGTGGCTACAGCGCAACTTACGCACCGTTCTGTGGGCTCTTTGTTTTGCAAGAGCTAAGTGGCGTCACGAAATTATCTGATCCATTTAGACATGGAAATGACTATCCTGGACAAGATCTGCAAGCACATCAAAAAGCGATCGTCGATAAAGCGCGGGAATTGTTAAGTAATCTATGAGTCTGCCTCCCGCAGAGATCGGACCCGGAGAGTTCTATCCCGTAGTCGGAGTCGGTCCACATCCAAAACCTTGGCCAAGTGGTGATCAATACGACCCAGAGCTCCTTGAGAATGGTGATCGCCGGAACGTACTTGATCAATATCGATATTGGAGCGTTGCAGCGATCGTCGCTGATTTAGATAAGAAGCGAAATCCACTCCGAATCGCAATTGAGAATTGGCAGCATGACTTGAATATCGGCTCGATTGTTCGAACCGCAAACGCTTTTAATGTCGCAAGTGTGCATATCGTCGGAAAACGCGATTGGAATCGTCGGGGCGCAATGGTCACCGATAAGTATCTGCACGTCATCCATCACCCGGATATCGCTGATTTCAAAGCTTGGTTTGATGAGCGAGGGATCGAGATAATCGGGATAGATAATGTGGAGAAATCAACGCCGCTTGAGAGCGCGAAATTGCCTAGAGAGTGCGTACTTCTCTTCGGACAAGAAGGAGCCGGTATGTCTGAGGAGGCGGTGCGCGCCTGTTCTAGAGTTCTAGCAATCGCTCAATATGGATCAACTAGGTCGATGAATGCCTCAGCTGCTGGTGCAATCGCGATGTATGCCTGGGGAATGCAACACTTACCGAAGTAAGGCTTCTATCAATCCATCTGTAGCGCGCTCTACCATCGTCAAAACTTCTTCAAATGCAGAATCTGGATGCGAATATGGATCTGGGACTTCCAGGGATTCTGGATTGGTTAAATCGAATTGGCGGAGATAGAAGATCTTCTGCTCTTCTTCATCGCTCGTGATCAACTTCGAAACCTCTTGATGATTGTTGTCATCCATGACTAGAACTAGATCTGCCGCGACAAGTCGTGAATAGTTGAATTGCGAAGCGATGTGTTCGTATCTGTATCCAGCTCGCTCCCACACTCGCTTCGACGGCGGATTAGGCCCTTGTCCGACATGCCAATTAGAAGTTCCCGCTGAATCAACGGTTATCTGTGGTCTTTCCAATTTCGCTACTTTGTTATGTAACACCGCCGCAGCCATCGGAGAGCGGCAGATGTTGCCGTAACAGACCATGGTGATGATCAAATGCTCGCGCCCTTTAAGGTGCGAGAGATCGGGAAGTGCCACTAATCCTCGAGGATCTCAGAGACCGATGCGATCCGACGCTCGATTTCGATCGCCTCTTCACTTCGCCCCATCGAGTGGAGGATCTCAGCGATCCGCTTCTCGATAGCGACAATGAACTCAAAATCGCGTGGTTCTGCTTCAGTGGCGACATCCAATACCCGCTCCAAAGTAGCTAAGCCTTCCTCGACCTCACCATTGAGTACTTGGGCTCTGCCGAGCTCGAAGGAGGCATAGGTAAGACGGCGTTGATCGTGAGCGGTCGCGAATACATCCGCTGATTTTTGGGCGTAACGGAGAGCTTGCTCCGCATCGCCTAATTCGACATAGCAATGAGCGAGTTTCTGATCGCATCTTGCGACCTGGATTACTTCATGTGCATGCTTGAAATAACTACGAGCTTCGACAAATGTTTCGATAGCCGCTTTATATTCCTTCAATTCTCGCCATGCGCAGCCCATCAGGTAGAAATCATTAGCAGCGCCTAGCTCATTTCCATCAACTAGATGTTCGCGGGCGCACTCCTCCATGCACTCAATAGTCTTCACATAATTCTTTGAAGAGAACCACCACTCACCTAATGTGCAAGCTAGTTCTAGCGCCATTGGAGATTTATTTTCACGGAGCAATTCGACAGCTTTGCTCATTGCAGAAGCCGCTTCACTCATGCGCTTTAATTGATTCAAGTTATAGCCGATTGCAGAGTAGGCCTGGGCAAGTCCTTCGCGAGGAGCGGAGGCACCTAACTCGGAGTAGATATCTCGCGCTGTCTCAGCTAAGGCAAGGGCTTCGTCATATTGACCACGGGCATAGATTCGCGCGCTCAACTCGTAATAAGTGCTGGCGCGATCGGCGCCTTGAGTCTCAGGTATTCGTTCCCACAACATCTCTTCAGTGATGATCTCGTCATTTGCATCATCATCGTTGTGTTCGTTACCCAATGCGCTTCCTTTCCGCCAAATCTCCACCCATTAATTTAGGCAGAACCTAGCAGTGCGGAGTCACGAAATTCTCGCAACTCCGCTGCCCAATTAAGCTGAGTCGGCTCTGCCAAGGACGACATCAAAGGTGCGCTTGCCACCTAAGCCGGGCAGATCAACCGTTATCTTCACGGTATCGCCAGGGGCGTAGGCGCGGATACGTACGATCGCTGCGACCAGGTCGTTGATCTTCCGACCTTCAATCTCACGGATTACTGCGCCGGCGGGGATTCCTGCCTTAGCAGCAGCTTCACCTTCAACGACTCGGAGGATTCGTGCTCCTTGACCGGTGAATGATGGATCGAAATTAACTCCTAAGAATGGTCGAGAGGACTTTCCAGTTTCGATGATCTCATCGACTACGCGCTTTGCCTGATTGATTGGAATAGAGAAGCCGAGTCCGATTGATCCTGTTGCACCACCACTTAGCGTTGCAATTGCAGAGTTGATTCCAACCAAAGCACCAGTTGCATCGACTAGTGGGCCGCCAGAGTTTCCTGGATTGATTGCAGCATCGGTTTGGATTGCATCGATGAACGACTCGGCACCAGTACTTCCCGTTGTGACAGGTCGATTCAACGCTGAGACGATTCCGCTAGTGACAGTTCCAGAAAGTCCCAGTGGTGATCCAAATGCAACTACCGGTTCACCGATTGTCAATCTGTTGGAATTTCCAATCTTTATAGCTCTTAGATTTCCGCGATTGATGCGTAGTACTGCAATGTCATAGGCAACATCGCGCCCGATAATCGTTGCGGTCTCTAAGTCTCCATTGTTGAGCTCGACTCTAACTGTGCCGCTCTGTGCTGCAGATGCGATCACATGGTTATTAGTGATGATGAAGGAGTTACTTCCACTTGATCTATAGATGACTCCAGAACCAGTTCCGTTGCCAGTAAGGCCATTTACCGCTATCGATACGACAGAGGGCGAGACCGCAGATGCAATCGTCTTTACATCAAGTGAGGCGCCCACAATCTCCATGAGAGTGCGAGATCTGGTGCAACTTCCATCGGTGCTGGCATAAATAGCTTTTGTGCGATTATCAACGCAGACTTTAGTTGGTGGCGTATCAGGAGTTACGGCAACGGCTACTCCGCCGGCTACGACAGCGCCCATAACAAAGCCACTCATTACTTTGGTGAATGTCGATACGGAATTCATGCGACTCACTCTTTCACTTCTTCCTGAGAGATTCTTTAATGGGAATTCAACCTTTGCTGGGTAGGCTTCGCAACTTATGAATGAAGATCTGCGCCGGGCTCGTATTGGGACGACGCTGGCCTTTGTTGTGAATGGTTTCACGGCCGGCTCCTTCGTCGCACGTATCCCCGATATAAAAGAGATCCTCTCGATTTCTGATGGGACTTTGGGTCTCTCGCTGCTCTTCATTTCGATTGGAGTTTTCCTGGCGCTTCGCCCCGCAGGTAGAAATAGCGCACGTTTTGGCAGCGCACCTGTGACATTTTGGGGAACGATCGGAATCGCTCTCTCGCTACCACTTGTCGGATTACTTCCATCACTTCAATTCACCTGGTTTGCCTTCTTCATCTTTGGTTTCATGTTGGCAACACAAGATGTAGCGATGAATGCACATGCTGTCGTTATTGAACAAGGGGCGGGCCGAAGATTGATGAGCACTTTTCATGCGATGTTCTCTGTGGGGACATTCGTTGGCGGTATCGCTGGAGGAGCGCTATCGCAATTCGAAATTTCACCACTAACCCAAGCAATCTTCTTCGCCATCATCTATCTTCTTATCGCTTCGGTAATCAAGCCGCTACTACTTCCAGCAACCATCGATCAGCATCCGATCACTAAAGAGAAGAAAGCTAAGTCGCCATTCATTTTCTGGATATTTGGGATCTTCGGTCTCTTTGCCGCCCTAAGTGAAGGCGCTGCTGGCGATTGGGGCGGCGTGCTTGCGCGTGATGCTTTTGATGCAACTCCATTCATCTCAACACTTCCATTTATCTTCTTCACTTTGGCGATGGTTATCGGACGCTTCTCTGGCGATTATCTAGCGCATCGTTTCGGCGCATCTAAGGTAATCGCGCTGGGGGGAAGCATCGCAGGGCTCGGTCTTGCAACGGGGCTGATAGTCGGCGGAGTTCCCATGTTGATGCTCGCTTGGTTCTTACTAGGAATCGGTTTATCAGTGGTTATTCCACTCATGTTCAGCGCAGCTGGCACGCTAGCCAGCACTAAATATCAAGGAGTGATCGCACCTTCACAAGCGATTGCTCGAGTTTCTGGAGTCTCGTATTTTGGATTCGTAATCGGCCCGCCGCTGATTGGATTCTTAGCAGAGCTAGTCGAACTGCGTTGGGCGCTCTTCTTGCTTGTTGTCCTTACAGTTGCTCTCATTCCTGCGGCGCGCTACGCCAAAGCCGCTTAACTACTTCCAAGAACTATGTAGGGGTCTTCCTTCGGCATAACCAGCTGCAGATTGGATACCGATTACTGCTCGCTCAGAGAACTCTTCTAAGTTACGGGCGCCTGCGTAAGTACATGATGATCGAACTCCAGAGATGATGTCATCAATTAGATCTTCAACTCCCGGGCGCTGCGGATCTAGGTACATCCGCGAAGAGGAGATTCCCTCTTCGAATAGCGCTTTACGTGCTCGATCAAAGGCATCCTCAGTAGATGTACGAGCTGCGACAGCGCGCGCTGATGCCATTCCAAAAGATTCCTTATAGAGACGACCTTGGGCATCAACACGCAGATCACTCGGTGATTCATATGTACCAGCGAACCAAGAACCGATCATTACTGAGGATGCACCAGCTGCAAGTGCTAACGCGACATCACGTGGATGGCGAACGCCACCATCGGCCCAGATATGTTTACCTAACTTCTTCGCTTCATTTGCGCACTCCATAACAGCAGAGAACTGGGGTCTACCAACGCCAGTCTGCATTCTCGTAGTGCACATTGCTCCAGGACCCACGCCGACTTTGATTATGTCGGCACCAGCTGCGACTAGATCTCGCACCCCTTCTGCAGTAACGACATTTCCTGCAACTAGCGGAACCGAAGGATTCATACCTTTAATCATCTTCAAGACTTCAATCATCTTCTCTTGGTGGCCATGAGCAGTATCGATTACAAGCAGGTCAACACCAGCTGAAATAAGTCCTTCTACCTTCGCCTTCACATCGCCATTTACTCCAACGGCAGCGGCAATACGTAGTCGAGCATTTGTATCTAGAGCAGGTTGATAGAGGGTTGAACGGAGAGCGCTCGTTCGAGTAAGGATTCCGACTAGCTTTCCATTCTTATCTACTACTGGCGCGAGTTTGCGATTCTTCTCATGGAGTAGTTCAAAAGCAGCGCGCGCATCAACAGTGTCCGGGATGACCATCAGATCTTTTGACATGACGCGTTGTACTTGGGTGAAACGATCAGCGCCTTCCCAATCCGCTTCAGTGACGATACCTATCGGCTTATCTTCTGCAACAACGATGATTGCGCCATGGGCACGCTTATGAATAAGTGAAGCTGCATCTGCAACAGTGTTATGCGCTTCAAGGGTAATCGGAGTATCAAAGAGAATGTGGCGCTGCTTCATCCATGAGATCACATCGGCAACAACGGGAATCGGAATATCTTGCGGGATGACTGTTAATCCACCACGTCTAGCGACGGTCTCAGCCATCCGACGACCCGAAACTGCAGTCATATTCGCAACTACCAACGGGATTGTGGCGCCAGAATTATCGGTAGTGCTTAAGTCGACATCCATACGACTCATCACGCCAGAGCGCGACGGAATCATGAATACATCGTCGTAAGTGAGATCGTGATTTGCCTCGTGAATTAAGCGCACGTAGTGGGAGTGTAGACCTCTTCGGCTCGGTAGGATAAATCAGTGCCTGAATCACTCATATCCGCGCGTGGCTTAACCAAGAAGTACGGCGACTTCACAGCCGTCGATGGGATCGATTTCGATGTGGCCAAAGGTGAGTCCTTTGGACTCTTGGGCCCTAACGGCGCCGGTAAATCCACGACGATGCGCATCATCGCTGCGACATCTCGCCGCACCTCAGGAACCATCTCCATTCTCGGTCGCGATCCTGAAGAGCATGGCCCACAAGTCCGCGCACATCTTGGCGTAGTGCCACAACAAGATAATCTCGATACCGAATTAACTGTCACTGAGAATCTATACATCTATGGAAGATATTTTGGATTAAGCAAGAAGTTTGTTAAGGGCAAAGTAGAAGAGCTACTCGCATTCGCTCAATTGGAAGAGAAGAAAGATGTGAAGGTTGAGGCTCTAAGCGGCGGAATGAAGCGACGCCTCACTATCGCACGTGCCCTTGTTAGCGAGCCAGACATCTTGATGCTTGATGAGCCAACGACTGGTCTAGATCCACAAGCTCGTCATATCTTGTGGGATCGCCTCTTCAGGTTGAAAGAGGATGGCGTCACCTTGATTATCACTACCCACTTCATGGATGAAGCGGAACAACTCTGTGATCGCCTCGTAGTTATGGATAAGGGCAAGATCATGGCGGAGGGATCTCCTGCCGAGTTGATCAAGAAGTATTCGACTCGCGAAGTCCTTGAAGTCCGTTTCGGTTCAGACCGCAATAAAGAGGTAGCGCCGATTCTTCATAAGCTCTGCGATCGAATCGAAGAGCTACCTGATCGAATCTTGATGTATGTAGAAGATGGAGAAGCCCTGCTTGAAGAGATAGTTGCAAAGAAGCTCCACCCAACCACCTCCCTCGTTCGACGAAGTTCTTTGGAGGACGTTTTCCTCCGCCTAACTGGAAGGTCGTTGATCGAGTGAACCCAGGAGTTAGCGTCGAGAAGATCCGGCGTAACGGGGCGCTCTATGTTGCTGAGTCTCGCATCCGCCAGATGTCTAAATGGAAGGGCATCATCGCGGTAGTCGCCGTGGGCAACCCGCTCTTCTATCTCGTTGCAATCGGTATCGGTATTGGAATCCTAGTAACAGAGAACTCTGGAACATCTGGAACTGGTGGCGTCGAGTACATCGTCTTCATCGCTCCGGCTCTACTTGCAAACACTGCGCTATTGGGTGCAATGGATGAAACTGTCTTCCCAGTCATGGAAGGTTTCAAATGGCGGAAGATGTTCTATGCAATCAACTCCACGCCTGTAACAGGACCACAGATCGCACTAGGAGTATTTATTGCTGCGTTAGTTCGCGTCGCATTTAGCGTATTCGTCTATTGGTTGCTGTTGATCGCATTTGGAATCCTCTCATTCCAAGATAGCTGGATGGCCGCGATCGTTGCGATGTATGGAGGCGCAGCATTTGGCGCCTTGATGATGGGCGTAGTTGCTGGCGTGAAGAAAGATGATTATTTCTTAACCGTGCTAGGAAGACTCGTCATCACTCCACTCTTCCTCTTCTCTGGAACCTTCTTCCCGCTGACAAATATGCCGATCTACCTGCAACCGATCGGATGGATATCACCGCTCTGGCACACAACAGAACTTGGTCGCTACTTTGGTTATGGTGCAGAAGTTTCGGCGACGATGCTCTCGGTACATTTCCTATTCCTTACAGCGATGTTGGTGGTTGGAATCAAGATTGCCAACGTTCGATTCACTAATAGGTTGCTGAAATGAAGAGTGCAGTAGAGATCGCTGACGCCCGCGCTAATAAACCGGGCCATCAACTCTATGCCGGTAGAGCGCGCGCCATCATCGAACGGGCATCGATCGCACTTCGTTCATCTACCTGGGTTCCGATCGCGACTGGCTTCATCGAACCAGTCCTCTATCTCCTTGCTTTTGGCTACGGAATGGGGACTCTGATCGGTGACATCTCAACTAGCGCTGGATCTATCGATTACACAGTATTTATCGCCCCAGGACTTCTTGCAACGAGCGCCATGAATGGCGCGATCTACGACTCAACTTGGAACGTCTTCTTCAAATTAAACGAGAGCAAGCTCTATCAAGGAATGCTTGCAACTCCACTTGGACCTCTCGATGTCGCGCTCGGCGAGATTATTTGGGCGCTACTTCGCGGTCTCTCTTATGCGGTTGCATTCATGATGATCACAGCGCCACTTGGACTTGTCCCAAGTTGGAGCGCGCTACTTGCAATTCCAGCTGCAGTATTGATTGCATTCGCTTTCGCATCATTTGGAATGGCGATAACTTCTTACTTTAAGACCTATCAACAGATGGGATTGATCAACATAGTTCTACTTCCGATGTTCCTATTCTCTGGTTCGCTTTACCCGATCTCTGTCTATCCAGATTGGTTGGAGTTCACAATCAAGTTACTACCGACATGGCATGGCATCGAATTAGTAAGAGATATCTGGTTCGGCGTTATCGATTTCTCAAGTCTCTCTCACTTAAGTTACTTTTTAGTGATGATTGTGTTAGGTCTCATCTTTACAACGAGACGTCTGCGCGATCTATTTATGCGTTAAATTTACGCATAAGACACACCGGTTGACCGCCCCCATTACCCGGGAGTAAACTTCGGGAAAGCAAGACAACGAGTTTCCTAAGGAGAGTGGTACCAACAAATCGGTTCTTCTGAACCGTATTTGGGAAGTCCCAAACTCCCATGTTCAATCAAACCCATCATCCGCAGACCTTTAGACAGGTCCCACTTTCGGCTACCCCGATCTCACCGGCTCGCATCCAAGAGCTACTAGAAGCCGAGCGAGCAAAGTTCTCCGCGCGTGCACCGAAATCGGGCGAAGAGAATGCCCGCGCTGGAAAAGTCACCCCGCTAGGTGTCGCCTCAAGTTTCCAACACTGGGATCCATACCCGATCTCCATCGTCTCCGCTAAGGGAGCATGGATGAAAGATGTCGATGGTCGAGACATGCTTGATCTCTCGATGGGCTTCGGCGCGTTATTGGTTGGTCACCTAAATGATGAAGTCGTCAAAGAGGCGAAAGAGACCCTTGAAGTAGGAACGCTCTTCGCTACTCCATCACCGATCACACGTGATGGCGCTGAAATTCTCTGCCGCCGCTTTGGACTCGACATGGTCCGGTTCGCCAACTCTGGAACTGAAGCAACCATGTATGCGATTCGCACTGCTCGCGCTGCAACTGGAAAACTCGGAATCGTAAAGA
>CAZFQY010000009.1:5698-30351 GCA_964521265.1 uncultured Clavibacter sp. | reverse complement strand
TCGCCCTAGGCTTGGCGTTAGCACTCGCCGGGCGAGAGTGATAAGTCGCCCAAACCAGAATAGATCAAGTCTGACTAGTTAAGAAGGAGCTACGAAGATGGCCATTGCCATTAAGCCGCTAGAAGATCGAATCGTCATAAAGATCAGCGAAGCAGAAGAGAAGACCGCTTCTGGTCTCGTCATCCCAGATACCGCCAAAGAGAGACCACAGGAAGGCACAGTTGTCGCAGTAGGCCCAGGCCGCTTTGATGATGGCGTTCGCGTTCCTATGGATATCAAGGTTGGTGATGTCGTTCTTTATAGCAAGTACGGCGGAACCGAGATCAAGCACGGTGGCGAGGAATATCTGGTTCTCTCAGCTCGCGACATCTTGGCCGTAGTAGAGAAGTAATAGGGACGATAACTAACTATGGCTAAATCATTAGCATTCGACGAGAACGCTCGTCGCGGCATGGAGCGTGGAGTAAATATCCTCGCGGACACTGTAAAGGTGACTCTTGGTCCAAAGGGCCGCAATGTCGTAATCGGAAAATCTTTCGGTGCACCAGTTATCACAAATGATGGTGTCACTATCGCAAAAGAAATCGAACTATCTGATCCAGCCGAGAACATGGGCGCTCAACTTGTTAAGCAAGTCGCTGAGAAGACCAATGATGTCGCTGGTGACGGTACAACTACCGCAACTGTATTGGCGCAAGCTATGGTCAAAGAGGGTCTTCGTAACCTCGCCGCTGGAGCGCAGCCAATGGGAATCAAGGCTGGAATTGAAGCTGCGGTTACCTCGGTAGTCGACAAGCTTCGTTCTAACTCCACCAAAGTTGCTGGAAAAGAGCAGATTGCAGATGTAGCAACAATTTCCGCTCAAGACCGTGGAATCGGCGAATTGATCGCTGAGGCGATGGACAAGGTAGGCAAGGATGGCGTCATCACTGTCGAAGAGTCATCGACCACCGGGTTAGAGCTTGAATTCACCGAGGGCATGCAGTTCGACAAGGGCTACATCTCTCCCTACTTCGTAACTGACCAGGATCGAATGGAATCAGTCCTCGAGGATGCTTATGTATTGATCGCGGGCGGAAAGATCTCTGCGCTCTCTGATCTACTTCCAGTTCTCGAGCAGGTCGCAAAGACCGGCAAGCCACTAGCGATAATCGCTGAGGATGTTGAGGGCGAAGCGCTTTCGACCCTTGTCGTAAACCGTATCCGAGGCGTATTCACATCTGTCGCCGTAAAGGCGCCTGCTTTCGGTGAGCGCCGCAAAGCGATCCTCCAAGATATTGCGATCCTTACCGGTGGCCAAGTCATCTCAACTGAAGTGGGCTTGAAGCTCGACCAGATCGGCTTAGACATGTTGGGCAAAGCTCGTCGCGTTGTCGTAACTAAGGATCACACCACTATCGTCGATGGTGGCGGAGCGAAGAAAGATGTTGATGGACGTATCGCTGAGATTCGTCGCGAGATCGATACTGTCGATTCTGATTGGGATCGTGAGAAGCTCCAGGAGCGTCTTGCAAAACTCTCGGGTGGAGTCTGCGTTATCAAAGTCGGAGCTCACACTGAAGTTGAGTTGAAGGAGAAGAAGCATCGCCTTGAGGATGCTATCTCTGCTACTCGCGCTGCAGTTGAAGAGGGAATCGTCGCCGGCGGCGGCGCTGCTCTCGTTCATGCCGCAACAGTTCTTGATGATGATCTTGGTTATGAAGGCGATGCTGCAGTCGGTGTTCGCCTAGTTGCTAAGGCTTGCCAAGAACCACTTCGCTGGATTGCTGAGAATGCCGGACAAGAGGGATATGTAGTTGTCTCTAAGGTCCGTAACTTGAAGAGCAACGAAGGCTTCAATGCTGCGACTGATGAATACGGCGACCTTGTTAAGGCTGGCGTTATCGATCCAGTAAAGGTGACCCGATCAGCTCTTGCAAATGCTGCCTCAATCGCTGCGATGTTCCTGACTACCGAAGCGCTCGTATTTGAGAAGCCAGAAGAGCAGAAAGAAGTAGCTGGCGGACATGGCCATAGCCATGGTCCAGGCGGACATTCGCACTAATCGAGTAAATAACTTCGCAATTGGAGAGGGCCCCGAGTTAATCGGGGCCCTTTCTCATTAGACTCCCAGGATGCCTGAAACAGCGAATGTCTCAACTACCGTCTGGTTTGCGACCCTAGGCATCGTAAGTTTGATCCTTCTCCTTGATCTGGCATGGGCTTGGTATCGCCGTAATTCAGTCACTTCCATGCGGGAGGCCGCTACATGGACTGTGATCTATGTAAGCGCTGCCATCATCTTCGGTATCTCAATGAGGAGTTGGGATAGCCCGCAAGCAAGTGGTGAGTTCTTCGCGGGCTGGATAACCGAATACTCACTCTCTGTCGATAATCTCTTTGTATTTCTCATCATCTTGACGCGCCTTAAGGTCAAGCGCGAACAGGAACAACTCGTACTTCTCTTCGGAATTTTGATGGCTTTAGTGATGCGTGGAATTTTCATAATCCTTGGAGCTGCTGTTATCGAACGTTTTGTTGCCATCTTCTTCCTATTTGGCGCGATCCTGCTTTGGACTGCTTACAAATTGATTACCGAGGATCCAGAGGAAGATGAGTGGCAAGAGAACAGGATTATTGGCATATTGCGTAAGCGGGGTTACTCAACTTTCACTATTGCATTAGTCGCTGTTGGAACGACCGATCTTCTATTTGCACTTGATTCGATACCGGCGATATTTGGTTTAACACGAGATCCATACATAGTATTTATGGCCAATGCCTTTGCCTTAATGGGACTTCGACAGCTCTATTTCTTAGTTGGAATGTTGCTCAAGAGACTCATATTTCTCTCCAAAGGGTTATCGATAGTCCTCGGATTTATCGGAGTGAAGCTAGTGATTGAAGCGCTTCACGGAATCGGAATCCATGAGATTGCAGGATTTAAGATTCCGGAGGTGCCAATTGCGGTATCTCTCGGCGTGATTATTTCTGCCCTAGCTGTGACCACAGTTATCAGTCTTCGAGTTAAGCCAGGACCGCTCTCTTAGCCAGCAAAAAAACTAACGCCCCCGAGTGATGAGCTCGGAGGCGCTGTTTAGTCGGCTGGAAAGGAGGAGAATTACGCAGTAAAGACCCGAGTTTGCCGTTGGGCTTTGCTGATGATCTCGAAACGCTCTTCTTCAGTGAGCCCTCCCCAAATACCGTATGGCTCTTGCACTGCTAGGGCATGTGCTCGGCACTGTGCGATAACTGGGCAGGTCGCGCAAACCGCTTTGGCAGCAACTTCACGAGCCTTGCGGCGGGGGCCGCGCTCGCCATCTGGATGGAAGAACATCTCAGTCGGAAGGGATCGGCAAGCACCCTCATACTGCCACTCCCAATTTGCTTCTACCGGCTTCGGTAAGCGAGTCATTTCGGACATGGGTGAACTATACAATCGCGCCATAGGTTGTTCAAGTACCCTGATTTCAAGATGCGGGTGAGTCGCGCTACCCCCACCATTCGCCTATGACCAGCAACACAGCTTCAGGCGGGACAGATACCCCAACCGAGGCTCTTACCGTTGCTGCAGTTGCGAGAAGGCTGGGAGTTGCCCCAGCAACGCTGAGAACTTGGGATCGTCGCTACGGGCTCGGTCCATCCGATCACAGCACTGGTGAACATCGTCGCTACACCGCAGGCGATATCGCTCGCCTAACGCTGATGCGCAAACTGGTGATCTCCGGAGTCTCGCCTGCTGAAGCTGCGCAACGCGCACTGGCATTTGATGGTGAGAGTTCTGCAGAGATCATCTCATCGACTCTTGCGAGAGAAGTAACCGTAAGGGAGGAGTTAGTCGAAACAGTTCTCCGTGCCGCCCGCGCATACGATAGAAATTTTGTAGAAGAGCTACTCCGCTCCGAGATGCAGATGCGGGGGATCACCAATACTTGGACTGAGGTAATTGTCCCACTATTGATTTTGCTTGGTGATGAGTGGGCTGATGCTGGAACCGGTATCGAAACCGAGCATCTTGTCAGTGAGATCATCAAGCGACTGCTTCAGGAATGGAATACGAATGTAGTGGATCCGATTAATCCACGTCCGGTCCTACTTGCTTGTATCGGTGAAGAGATGCATTCACTTCCACTCTATGCGCTAGCGGCCGCACTTTCAGAACGGAAGATTCAAACACAATTCCTCGGCGCAAGAACTCCAATCGAAGCGATCAATGCGGTAGTAAAACGTTCTGCTCCACCAGCCATTTTTCTCTGGGCTCAATTGAATAAAAATGGTGACTTCGCTGCGTTAGACCAACTTCCGAGTATCCGACCTGCACCACGTGTAGTAATCGGTGGACCGGGTTGGGGCGCCCCAATCCCAAAGAGCGCAGTTCATGTCGATGATCTCGTCGAGGCATGCGAAGAGATCCTGCGGGCTGTTGGCGCGTAATTACCCCACCCATTAGGGTTTCGGCATGGCTGAGAGCGTCAATGAGAAAGTTGCGATGCTCGGCCTCACTTATGACGATGTTCTACTCCTTCCTGATGCATCCGATGTAGTCCCTTCCGAGGTCGCAACCCACACGCAATTAACTAGGGGCATAAAGCTAGAAATCCCGCTTATTTCTGCGGCCATGGATACGGTCACCGAGTCAGCAATGGCGATCGCGATGGCGAAACTCGGTGGTATCGGAATAATCCATAGAAATCTTCCTATCGAAGAACAAGTCACTCATGCCAAGTTAGTCAAAGGCGCTGGGTTGATTGTGGGAGCTGCAGTTGGCGTTGGTGATGATGGTTTTGCTCGTGCAGAGTCTCTAATTAATGTGGGTATAGATGTGATTGTTGTTGATACCGCACATGGGCATCATCGCGCTGTTCTAGAAGCAATCTCGCGAATCAAGGATTCGTATCCGAACCAAGAGGTAATCGGAGGAAATGTTGCAACTAGAGCTGGCGCACAGGCGCTGATAAATGCCGGGGCAGATGCGGTCAAGGTTGGAGTCGGACCGGGTTCGATTTGTACGACTCGAGTCATCGCAGGAGTTGGAGTTCCTCAAGTTACCGCAATCATGGAGGTCGCAAAGGCTTGTAAGAAAGCTGATGTTCCATTGATTGCAGATGGTGGTCTACAGCATTCTGGCGATATCGCAAAGGCGATTGTCTCTGGCGCAGATACGGTGATGCTCGGCTCATTACTTGCGGGTTGCGATGAATCTCCTGGCGAACTTCTAGAGAGCAATGGCCGGAAATATAAGCGCTATCGTGGAATGGGCTCTTTGGGCGCGATGCAATCTCGTGGTGAGAAGAAATCTTTCTCTAAGGATCGATATATGCAAGATGACGTCCTATCAGAGGACAAACTTGTCCCAGAAGGTATCGAAGGAAAAGTCGCTTATCGTGGCCCAGTTTCTAGCGTGGTTCATCAACTTGTCGGCGGTCTCCGCTCTGGCATGGGATATGCCGGCGCTGAAGATATCCAGGCGCTTCAAAGACGGGGCCGCTTGATTCAAATAACGAGTGCGGGGCTTCAAGAGAGCCATCCTCACGATGTTCTAGATGTTGCAGATGCGCCGAACTACTTCCGGGATGCGAGGGGCTGAAAATGGTCGACATTGAAATCTCCGAAGGAAAGCGTGCTAGGACTGCTTACTCATTCGATGATGTATCGATAGTTCCATCGCGCCGGACTCGTGAGCCACAAGATGTCTCTCTTGCCTGGCAGATTGATGCATATCGCTTCGATCTTCCACTTATGGCAGCGCCTATGGACTCGGTCGTTTCGCCAGAAACTGCGATTGCAATTGGAAAGTTAGGCGGCTTAGGTGTCCTAAATCTTGAGGGTTTATGGACTCGGTATGAAAATCCGAAGATCCAACTTGGGGAGATTTCTTCAATCCCAGCCGATCAAGCAACCGCTCGAATGCAGGAACTTTATAAGGCTCCAATTCGGCCAGAGTTGATAAAGGAACGCCTCGCTGAGATTCGAGCAGCTGGCATCACCGTCGCGGGCGCGCTCTCTCCACAAAGAACCGCGGAGTTCTATAAGACAGTCATAGATGCGGGCGTCGACCTCTTCGTGATTCGCGGCACGACTGTTAGCGCAGAACATGTGTCAACTAAGACAGAACCATTGAATCTTAAGAAGTTCATCTATGAATTGGATGTTCCTGTAGTAGTTGGCGGCTGCGCTACTACGACGAGCGCGCTCCATTTGATGCGTGCTGGCGCTGCCGGAGTCTTAGTTGGATTCGGTGGTGGAGCTGCGCACACGACTCGTCAGGTTTTAGGAATCTCAGTTCCGATGGCAACTGCAGTTGCCGATGTTGCGGCTGCTCGACGTCAATACCTAGATGAATCTGGCGGAAGGTATGTCCATGTAATCGCGGATGGTTCCATCGGAAAGAGCGGTGATATCGCAAAAGCAATCGCATGTGGCGCTGATGCAGTCATGCTTGGTTCCCCATTGGCGCGATCTGAAGAGGCTCCCGGGCGCGGCTGGCACTGGGGAAGCGAAGCTCATCATTCTGAATTACCTCGTGGAACTCGAGTTCATGTTGGAACCTCCGGTTCGCTTGAGGAAATCCTTGTTGGTCCATCGCATTCCGCTGATGGGACAATGAATCTTTTTGGCGCTCTTCGTCGAGCGATGGCAACTTGCGGATACTCAGAGTTGAAGGAATTCCAACGTGTTGAGATCGTTTTGAATAAAGGGTGACCTTGCAACGAAGTAACCATGTTTTGGTGATTGATTTTGGCGCCCAATATGCCCAACTAATCGCACGTCGAGTCCGACAAGCCAATGTCTACAGCGAGATAGTCCCGTCTTCGCTAACTGCAGACGAGATCATGGCCCGTAATCCACGTGCCATCATCCTTTCGGGTGGACCTTCCTCGGTCTATGTAGATGGCGCACCTCGTATAGATCCCAAGATCTTTGAGCTACAGATCCCGACTTTTGGAATCTGTTATGGCTTTCAGGCGATGGCAAATGCTCTTGGTGGGGAAGTGGCTAAGAACGATATTTCTGAATATGGGCGCACACACTTCAGCGCAGATACAACCTCACATCTCTTCACCGGGCTGGAGCCAAACTTCGATGTCTGGATGAGTCACGGCGATAGCGTTGTCGCGGCGCCTTCGGGATTTGCAGTCATCGGTCGGACTGAAAACACTCCAGTAGCGGCTTTCGAGAATGAGACTGGTCAATTATCTGGCGTTCAATTCCATCCTGAAGTGCTTCATACAGATTTTGGTCAAGAGATACTCCGACGTTGGTTGATTGATGTGGTCAAATGTAAACCGACTTGGACATCCGAGAACATAATTGAGAACGAAGTGATCAACATAAAGTCACAGGTAGGTTCAGATCGGGTCATTTGTGGTCTATCGGGTGGAGTTGATTCAGCGGTCGCAGCAGCTTTAGTGCAGCGTGCGATTGGCTCACAACTAACTTGTGTCTTCGTTGATCATGGATTACTCCGGAAAGGAGAGGCCGAACAGGTAGAGCGCGATTTTGTTACTGCAACGGGCGTTAATTTGGTAGTAGTTGATGCTAAGGAGCGCTTCTTGAATGCGCTTAGTGGAGTAATAGATCCCGAAGAAAAACGAAAGATCATAGGAAGAGAGTTCATTCGAGTCTTTGAGGATGCAGCGCGCAATCTAACAAGCGGCGGTGAGATTAAATTCTTAGTACAGGGAACTCTTTATCCAGATGTAGTCGAGTCGGGCGGAGGAAGTGGCACTGCAAATATCAAGTCACATCACAATGTCGGCGGCCTTCCTGACGACCTTAACTTCGATTTGATTGAACCTCTCCGTACTTTGTTCAAGGATGAAGTCAGAGATGTCGGCACGCAGCTTGGACTACCTAGTGAGATTGTGTGGCGACAACCCTTTCCTGGACCTGGCCTGGCCATTCGAATAGTCGGGGAAGTTACTCAAGAAAGACTTAGAGTTCTGCGCGAGGCCGACTTTATTGTCAGACAAGAATTACAATTTGCCGGACTTGATCGGATTGTTTGGCAATGTCCGGTTGTGCTACTAGCTGATGTTAGAAGCGTTGGAGTGCAAGGCGATGGTAGAACTTATGGCCATCCGATAGTTCTCCGGCCAGTAACTAGCGAGGATGCCATGACCGCAGATTGGGCAAGGATTCCTGATGAAGTACTCGCTCGAATCTCTAATCGGATAACGAACGAAGTAAAGGAAATTAATCGCGTGGTTCTTGATATCACATCAAAACCACCGGGAACGATCGAATGGGAGTGATCTAGATGCAACGGAGACATCTTGGACTATCGCTCTCACTCACTCTTCTCTTGTCGCTACTTGTTCCGATTTCAATATCTGCTCCAACTGCGCAAGCGGAGGAGAAGGATTCTGTTAAGTGCAGACAGATTCGCTCTGTTGCACAAGCGCCTAAGAAAGTAAGTCCTCCTACGGCACTGCTAAAGCGCGGACCTCGACAAATCACGCTCCAAACAAATTGTGGAAACATCAATATCCGTACGTTCTTTAGAGATGCACCAGTAACTCTTACTGTTCTTGCTACTTTGATGAATGCCGGTTATTACAACCGAACAGCTTGTCATCGTCTAACTACCGATGGAATCTACGTGGTCCAGTGTGGTGACCCAACAGCTACTGGCATGGGTGATCCGGGCTTCCGCTACAAGGATGAAAATCTTCCACAAGCAGAAGAGGACAACTATCCGCGCGGTACCGTCGCTATGGCGAACTCTGGTTCACCAGGAACAAATGGCAGCCAATTCTTCCTGGTCTACAACGACACGACGCTTGGACCTAACTACACGATTTGGGGAGAGATAACTTCAGGAATTGAAATTCTTGAACATGTTGCAAAATCCGGAGTAAGAGGCGGAGGCGCAGATGGTGCCCCAATCCAGAGCCTGATTATCCAGCGGATAATCGTCCGTTAATCTGTATTTATAACTTTAAAGATCTCAACGACCCTTCCAGCGCTAAGACCATTCGCTTCCGCATTCTTCTCGCCCCAACTTCGGACCATATTCTCTAACTCGGGGTTATGTGCAGTCTGACTAACGTGAGCCTTTAACGCCTGAATCTTTCTCGAGAAAGTTTCGGTGATATCCACGAAATGATTTGGGGTAGGAGATCCGGTAATCCAAACCTCTCTTACGCGCCAAGGTTCAAAACCTCCAGCTTTCAGATCTGTGAAGGCATATGGATTTCTAGCATCAGGATAGACCGCTTGAAGCGCGGTTTCGCCGGCCGCGAGATGATCTGGATGACTTGCGAAGATGCGCTCATAATTTCGCTCTGGTGATTGGATTACCATCCGATCAGGCCTTGATCGACGAATCTCCCTCACAATCTCTTTTCGAAGTTCTAAAGATGGAAAGAGTGATCCATCTCGATAGTTCAAGAAACGAATGTCGCTTACACCTAGCGCTCTACCTGCGTCACGTTGTTCTCTTTGACGTACCGAAGCCATCTCCTCGAGTGGGACATCAGACTCTTCGCCACCTTGGTCCCCATTTGTGATTATGCAATAAGAGACTTCTATTCCCTTCGCCGTCCAGCTAGCGATAGTTCCACCGGCGCCAAAATCACAATCATCGGGATGCGCCATAACCACAAGAATCCGCTTGATTTCTTCATCTGCTATCGGAGTCACCGGCGTATTCTAGACTTGTTTGCGTGTCGAATAGATTGCTAGAGGGGTTAAACCCACAACAGCAATCCGCAGTCATCCATCAAGGTGGCCCACTTTTAGTTGTCGCAGGTGCCGGGTCTGGTAAGACTAGAGTTCTAACGCGTCGCATCGCATATCTGATGGCAGAACGAGGCGTAGAACCATTTGAAATTCTTGCGATCACATTCACCAATAAAGCTGCTGGTGAGATGAAGGAGCGCGTTTCCGCTCTCGTAGGGAAGCGAGCAAAGGCAATCTGGGTATCGACATTTCACTCCGCTTGCGTTCGAATACTTAGACAAGAAGCCAGCCGGCTGGGCTTCTCCACTTCATATTCAATCTACGATCAAGCAGATAGCGTCCGACTTGTAACTCTTGTAATGCGAGATCTAAACCTAGATCAGAAGCGCTATAACCCGCGGGCGGTAGCAGCGATAATCTCCAATGCAAAGAATGAGTTATTGGGGCCTGCGGACTACCGAAATGCCACCACAAATCATTTCGAAGAGATTGTCGCTGAGGTTTACGCCATCTACCAACAACGCCTCACCAGCGCTAACGCGATGGACTTCGATGACTTGATCATGAAAACAGTTGAGGTACTACAGAAATTTCCAGATGCCCGAGCTAGATATCGCCATCGCTTCAAGCACATTCTGGTTGATGAATACCAAGACACAAATCACGCCCAATACATCTTGATACGGGAGTTAGTCGGAACAGATCGTGACGGCATACCGGCGGCTGAGTTATGCGTTGTGGGTGACGCAGACCAATCCATTTACGGATTCCGTGGAGCAACGATCCGTAACATTCTGCAATTCGAGGAGGATTATCCCGACGCAACGACCATCTTGCTCGAGCAGAATTATCGCTCCACCCAGAACATCCTTAGCGCTGCTAATTCAGTCATCTCAAAGAACGAATCCAGGAAAGAGAAGAATCTCTGGTCAGACGCCGGAAGCGGAACTAAATTGATTGGTTTCGTGGCTGAGAATGAACATCATGAGGCAGAGTTTGTGCGGGATGAAATCTTCAAGTTGAGCGAATCAGGTAAGTCACGCTTCGGTGACACTGCGATCTTCTATCGAACTAATGCCCAATCACGAGTCTTTGAAGAGATCTTCATGCGCGCAGGCGTCCCTTACAAAGTCGTGGGAGGAGTCCGCTTCTATGAGCGGAAGGAAGTGAAGGATCTTCTTGCTTATTTGAGAGTCTTAGTTAACCCGGATGATGAAGTCTCACTGAGGAGGATCATCAACACCCCGAAGCGAGGAATCGGTGACCGAGCACTAGATTCAATAGACGATATTGCAAAGCAGAGCTCAATCTCTTTCTGGCGAGCGCTAACACAAAGCAGTAGTTCAGAACTATCGCCAAGAGCAAACTCCTCTATCCAAGCATTCGTATCGATGATGATTGCCTTACAAGTACTTGTTGAAGCCAATCGACCGCCAGCCACCATCGCTGCCGCAATCCTTGAACAATCTGGGTTACTGGAGGAGTTACGAAATAGCCATGATCCACAAGATGAGGTAAGAGTTGAAAACCTTGAAGAGCTAGTGGCTGTAATTGAAGAGTACGAAGAGCGAATCGTTAGCGAAGGGGAGACCCCAACTCTTGCTGGATTTCTGGAGGAAGTCTCGCTAGTTGCAGACGCTGACGAGATACCAGAAGGAGAGGATCACGGAGGCGTTGTCACTCTCATGACTCTCCACACTGCAAAGGGCCTGGAATTTCCTACAGTCTTCCTAACAGGAATGGAAGAAGGTGTCTTCCCACACTCTCGCACTCTTGGCGAGAAGAAAGAGTTGGAGGAGGAGCGAAGACTTGCTTATGTGGGGCTAACTCGAGCACGAGAGCGCCTCTATCTTTCACGCGCTGAATATCGTTCAGCTTGGGGAGCCCCAAATTACAACCCACCTTCACGATTCTTAGATGAGATCCCAGAGAATCTAATCGAATGGAATAAATCAGCTAGTGGTTTCATTACTCCACCAATCACTCGGAAAAAGTTCGCAACACCACCAAGGCCAACCGGAAAACAGAGTAATTCTCTGCAACTAGCTATCGGGGATCGGGTTTCTCATGACACCTTTGGATTAGGAACCGTGATATCTGTCTCAGGCGAAGGAGATAAAGCAGAAGCAACCATCAACTTTGGCAGCTATGGAGAGAAGCGTTTGTTGCTCCGCTATGCCCCAGTAGATAAGTTATGACCCATGGACCTATTTGAATATCAGGCCCGGGATCTCTTCGAAGCAAAAGGTGTACCAGTCTTAGGTGGCGCAGTCGCTACGACACCAGAAGAGGCTCGCGCTGCTGCTGAAAGACTCGGCGGAAGAGTTGTCGTCAAGGCACAAGTAAAGATCGGTGGCCGAGGTAAAGCTGGTGGAGTCAAATTAGCCGAGAACCCTGAAGACGCTTATGAAAAAGCGAAAGCAATACTGGGGATGGATATCAAAGGTCACTTGGTTCGAAAGGTAATGATCGCCCAAGCAGCTCCGATTGAGAGTGAGTATTACCTCGCCATTCTCTTGGATCGAGCAGCTAGATCATTTCTAGTCATGGCATCTGTTGCTGGTGGCATGGACATTGAAGAAGTCGCACATAAGACTCCGGAGAAGTTGGCCCGCGTCCATGTGAACCCGAATCGAGGTTTAGATAAAGCGAGTGCAATAGAAATAGTTAAGAAGGGCGCCTTCCCAGAGGATGTGACCGATTCGGTTGCTGATGTATTAGTGACGCTTTGGAAGACATTCCAAGAGTCTGATGCGACGCTCGTAGAAGTCAATCCGCTAGTTAAGACTAAAGATGGCCGGATCATCGCCCTAGATGGAAAAGTGACCTTGGACGATAACGCTGCCTTCCGTCATCCTGATCATGAATCATTAATCGATCACGCTGCCACAAATCCGCTAGAGGCGCTCGCAAAAGAGAAAGATCTCAACTATGTGAAGCTCGATGGTGAAGTCGGAGTCATCGGAAACGGTGCCGGACTCGTGATGAGCACCTTGGATGTAGTTGCGTACGCTGGCGAGAAGTACGGCGTTAAGCCGGCGAACTTCTTGGATATTGGTGGTGGTGCTTCGGCCCAAGTAATGGCTGATGGTCTTTCGATCATCTTGGGAGATCCTGCGGTCCGCTCAGTATTTGTAAATGTATTCGGTGGAATCACCGCTTGTGATGCGGTCGCAAATGGAATCGTCCAAGCATTGGAAATTTTGGGTGATAAAGCCACAAAACCTCTAGTTGTAAGACTGGATGGTAATAATGTCAACGAAGGACGAAGAATCCTCAATGAAGCGAATCATCCACTTGTCCAACAATTAGACACAATGGATGGCGCTGCCGCGCGTGCAGCAGAATTGGCGGCCCAGCGATGACAATCTTTATCGATGAGAACACAAAGGTAATCGTCCAAGGTATGACTGGCTCCGAGGGTACTAAGCACACTAGAAGGATGATCGCTAGTGGAACGAAAATCGTTGGGGGCGTAACTCCAGGAAAAGGCGGACAAGAGGTAGAGATCGAAGGAAAGAAACTTCCGGTCTTCAATACCGTCAAAGAAGCTGTTGCCGCTACGGGCGCAAACGCCTCCGTCGTATTTGTCCCACCAAAGTTCGCCAAGGCGGCGGTAATTGATGCAATCGATGCTGAAGTTCCTCTTGTAGTGGTAATCACTGAAGGCATCCCTGTTCACGACACAGCTGCCTTCTTTGCATATTCACAAGAGAAGGGCAAGACGCGAATTATCGGCCCGAACTGTCCTGGGCTCATCTCTCCAGGAAAAAGCAACATCGGCATTACTCCATCTGACATCACTGGCCCAGGAAGAATTGGTCTAGTCTCGAAGTCTGGAACATTGACTTATCAGATGATGTACGAATTAAGGGATATCGGATTCACTACCGCGGTTGGTATTGGCGGCGATCCGATTATTGGCACAACACACATTGATTGTCTCCGCGCTTTCCAAGATGATCCTGCCACCGAAGCGATTGTGATGATCGGCGAGATTGGTGGCGATGCTGAAGAACGCGCTGCCGCATTCATCAAAGAGTATGTGACGAAGCCAGTCGTTGGTTACGTTGCGGGTTTCACCGCTCCAGAAGGAAAAACTATGGGGCACGCAGGCGCGATCGTCTCTGGATCATCCGGAACTGCGGAGGCCAAGAAAATTGCGCTTGAAGCGGCTGGAGTTAAAGTCGGAAAGACTCCGAGCGAGACTGCTCGACTTCTCCGCGGGATTCTAAAAGCTTAGTAATGACGCGAATCCTGCGCGTTGGTCTCCAACAAGGGATTCGCAGTCTTACTTTGATTCTGCTCCCCATCGCCTTCATCTCTCTAGTTGCTTGGGCAACTGCCGGTAGCTCATCTGGAAATACCGCCGACCCATTACGAGCCGCACTCTGGTTCTTCTTGGCTGCACATCAAGTTCCACTCCAGCTATCGCTCTCAGATGCAACTCTCTCTGGCTCACTTACCTATCTACCAGTGGGTGGATTGCTGATTCCATTCTTTGCGACGCGAAGTGGCTACATGCGGATGGTTGAAACACTCGGTGCACCAAATCATCGAGAGCGCCGGCTCTACATAATCTCCTTCGCAGCTAGTTATTCAACGTTCGGCTACTTACTTGCGCTAACGGCTCTCGGACAGACCGTCAGGGCTCCTTTCTATATTGCGATTCCTATCTTCTTCCTGGTCTCGGCAATCTCGGCCTTCTTGATAAGTGGAGCGATGCCTAAACATGCACTGCAATTTCCCTGGCAGCGAGCCTTACGAATTATGTGGATAGCGATTGTGGCACTTATTGGATTAAGTTCAATAGCACTAGCTGGCTCTCTGATCTATCACTTTGATGTCGTACTGGATCTGACTCGAGTAATTGAACCAGGAATCTTCGGTGGATTCGTACTTTTGCTCGGGCAGATTCTCTATCTTCCAAATGTAGCCATTGCCGCACTTAGTTATCTTTCGGGCGCTGGTTTGTCTGTGGGTGAGGGGAGCTTGCTCTCACCATTTGTGCATCGGATCGATGAGATACCCGCTATTCCATTACTTGGCGCGCTACCTGTATCAAGCAATCTCTTCATATTCGGTCTATCAATCTTCACTTTGATCATTGGCGCAGGCATCGCACGTTATGGAATTGAAACGTATCGCGATATTAGTGAAACGAAGCGCTTTTATATTGCAACAGCTTTGTTTTCGCTAGCCTTGCTTTTGATAATCGCTCGCGTTAGTAGTGGACAGCTTCTCTCAACGAATCTGCCATCGGTTGGACCAATTTGGTGGGCTCTACCGATTGTCATAACAGCTCAATTCGTATTGGGCGGTGCGCTCTTCATTCTCATACCAAAAGTCGTAGCGAAGATTAAGCAGAGATAGAACCATGATTTACGATAAACGTGCACTCATCTCAGTATCCGATAAGAGTGGCATAACTGAACTCGCAAAGGCTCTAATCGATTCTGGATACAAAGTCATCGCCTCGGACGGCACCGCTGCTTACTTGGAGAGTAATCAGATCCCTGTGATTCGCATTGAGGAAGTGACTGGCTTTCCAGAGTTATTCGATGGTCGAGTGAAGTCGCTCCATCCTCTAATTCACGGAGCAGTCCTCTTCGACCGAGAGGACCCAAAACAGGTCAAGGAGGCAGAAGCATCAGGCATCGGAGCAATCGATGTAATTGTGGTAAACCTCTATCAACCAGATAAATTCGATATTGGTGGTCCAGCGCTAATTAGGGCGGCTGCAAAGAACCACAAATTCACATCAATCTTGACCAGCCCTAAACAATATCCGGAGTTCATAGATGCACTTGGTCGCGGTATCTCACTTGAACAGCGAAGAGCATGGGCAATTGCAGCGCTAGAGGGGACAGCTAGGTATGACCTAGCGATTCTCAATGAAATCGGTGAGCCACTGCGATACGGAGAGAACCCCCACCAAAAAGGCAGATTGGCGGCTAGTAGTGGAGTTGCGGCTGCTACCTTGATTCAAGGAAAGCAACCTTCATTTAACAATTACTTGGATCTTGATATCGCATCTCTAATCGCATCTGATCATGAGGAGTGTGCATTTGTAATAGTGAAACACGGGATGCCCTGCGGAATAGCGGTTAGCGTTGCTGCCACAGAAGCGTTTTCCAGAGCGTTGGCATCAGATCCAGTATCTGCATTTGGGGGAGTAATTGCTACAAATACTCAAGTCGATCAACTTGTTGCCTCAGAAATAGTTAAGAACTTCTATGAGGCAGTAATTGCTCCAAGCTATACAGAAGATGCTCTCAAGGTTCTGGGGACGAAGCCGAACTTAAGGGTCCTTACCTTGCCATCACGGAGCAATCAGGAATTTCTGGTTCGTGACATCGATGGTGGATTCCTAATTCAAAGTCCAGATTCTCTGTTCCCGGAGGAGCCTTGGACGCTGGTTGCTGGGAATCAATTAAGTGAAGGGGAGATCAAGGATCTGAAATTCGCTTGGAGAGCTGTTGCTCGCTGTCGAAGCAATGCTGTCTTGATTGCGAGGAATGGTGCCACTGTGGGAATTGGAGTCGGGGAGGTGAACCGACTCGATGCAGCACGTGATGCAATAGCAAGAGCGAAGAAAGAAGCTATCGGTGGATATGCGGCAAGTGATGGCTTCTTTCCCTTCCCGGATGGATTAGAGGCCCTCGCCACAGCGGGAGTAAAGGCGATTGTTGCTCCAGGCGGCTCGATACGTGATACCGAAGTTATCGAGGCGGCAAAGCGAGTTGGAGTCACGCTCTATTTCGCAACGCGACGCCACTTCTCTCATAATTAAGAGCGCCAATTAGACTCTTCCTATGGCGGTTAATGCGCAGATACTTGATGGACTGAAGCTAGCTTCAGATATTAAGAGCCAAATCGCCTCGAAAATCAAGAGTGAAAACTTAACTTTGGGATTAGGGACGATACTCGTTGGTTCAGACCCAAGTTCGCATTCATATGTTGCTGGTAAGCATCGCGATTGTGCCGAAGTCGGCATAAACTCGATTCAAATCGAATTACCTGATGATGCCAGTGAAAGCGCGATCCTTGCAGCTGTTAAATCGCTCAATGATGATCCAAAGTGCACCGGCTTCATAGTCCAGCTCCCATTACCTAAAGGTGTTGATGCAAATAAGGTTCTTGGTGCTATAAATCCAACTAAGGATGCCGATGGTCTCCATCCACTCAATCTTGGAAAGTTAGTCCTCCAACAAGAAGGCCCACTGCCTTGTACTCCACAAGCAATTTTGGAATTGGTATCAAGGAACGGAATCTCATGGGATGGTAAAGAGGTTGTGGTTTTAGGAAGAGGAACAACTGTAGGAAGACCACTAGGTCTCTTGCTCTCCGGAAGAGCAGCTAATGCAACTGTGACCCTTACCCATACTGGAACTCAAGAACTTCTCTCGCATACAAAGGTCGCTGACATTGTCATCGTAGCCCTTGGTAAGCCACACTTCCTTAAGAGTGAGATGGTCAAAGATGGCGCCATTGTTATTGATGTCGGTCTTACTCGAGTGGCCGGAAAGTTAGTTGGAGATGTCGACCCAAGCGTCTACGAGAAGGTGAGCGCCTACTCGCCTGTACCCGGTGGAATCGGACCGATGACTCGCGCCATGTTGCTGAAGAACGTAGTGGAGCTCTCTAAGTGGAGCGCTAATTGAAGCGTCTCTCATATCTAATCGCCTTGGTAGCTCTGGGGATCTCTACCTTTTACTCGGTTCGAATCGGCGCAATCACTCTTGCGCTAGCTCTGGCGACCTATTCATTTCCCGGAATCAGAACGAGCCGACCGCTTGAGAAAGTGATTCCGCTACTACTAGTGGTCGCGCTCATAGCAGTCGCATTGGCGCTTCCGCGGAGGTAGCCGGTAGGTTCTCCCGCTATGAGCAGATCAGGAAAAGTAACCGTAGTTGGAGCTGGTTTCTATGGATCTACCACCGCTCTACGTCTAGCGGAGTACGACATATTTGAAACAGTTGTAATCACCGATATCGTCGAGGGCAAGCCAGAAGGCATTGCTCTGGATATAAACCAGTCCCGATCAATAGAAGGATTCGAGACGAAAGTCGTCGGACAGACCACAAATGCCGAGGGCGCAGGCTATGAAGCGACAGCTAACTCTGATGTCGTAGTCATCACCGCTGGCCTTCCACGCAAGCCAGGTATGAGTCGTATGGATTTGATCGGAGTAAATGCCGGAATCGTTCGCGGAGTCGCCGAGAATATTGCTAAGCACTCACCGAATGCAGTTTTGATCGTCGTCTCGAATCCACTTGATGAGATGACAGCTCTCGCTCAAATCGCATCCAAGTTCCCACACAATCGCGTTATGGGCCAAGCAGGAATGCTCGATACTGCACGCTTTACGCACTTTGTCGCCGAGAAGCTGAGCGTTCCAGTTGCTTCAGTTAATACGCTAACTCTCGGCTCGCATGGCGAGACCATGGTTCCAGTACCAAGCCGTTGCACAGTTAATGGAAAACCGCTGAGCGAGTTACTTGGTGGCGCAGAGATTGAGGAGTTGGTTACTCGGACTCGAAATGGTGGTGCTGAAATTGTTGCCTTGCTAAAGACTGGTTCGGCTTATTACGCACCTTCTGCTGCTGCGGCTCGAATGGCTCGCGCTGTAATCACTGACTCGCGCGAAGTCATGCCGGTCTGCGCATGGGTCACAGGTGAATACGGAATCTCTGGTGTTTATCTCGGCGTAGAGGCTGAGATTGGAAGAAGTGGCATCTCGAAGGTCGTTGAAGGTTCGCTTTCTGCAAATGAACTTGAGGAATTGAAGAAAGCCGCTGAAGCGGTCCGTTCCAAGCAAGCTGATGTGAAAGATCTATAGGAAGGAAGCCATGTCGAAGATCAAAGTAGAAGGTACCGTCGTTGAACTAGATGGCGACGAGATGACTCGAATCATCTGGGACTTCATCAAGAAGCAGCTCATCCTTCCTTATCTAGATATAAATCTTGAGTACTACGACCTCGGTATCCAGCATCGTGATGCTACGAACGACCAGGTCACAATCGATTGTGCGAATGCGATTAAGAAACATGGGGTAGGCGTTAAGTGCGCGACTATCACTCCAGACGAAGCGCGCGTCAAAGAGTTCAATCTCAAGCAGATGTGGAAGTCGCCGAATGGAACCATCCGAAACATTCTTGGTGGCGTCATTTTCCGTGAGCCGATCATCATCAAGAATGTCCCACGGTTGATTCCTCACTGGAGCAAACCAATTGTGATTGGTCGCCATGCCTATGGTGATCAATATCGTGCGACTGATTTCCGAGTACCTGGTGCCGGAAAGTTAACCGTCACATTTACCCCAGCTGACGGCTCTGCGCCAATGGAGTTCAATGTCTTCGACTTCCCAAGTTCTGGCGTTGCGATGGCGATGTATAACTTGGATCAGTCCATTCGCGACTTTGCCAGAGCATCATTTAATTATGGCTTGACCCGTAAATATCCTGTTTATCTATCGACGAAGAACACCATTCTCAAGGCTTATGACGGCCGCTTCAAAGATATCTTTGCTGAGATCTTTGAGAGTGAATTCAAGACTGAGTTCGACAAGCTTGGACTTGAGTATGACCACCGATTGATTGATGACATGGTCGCAACATCATTGCGTTGGGAGGGCGGCTACATCTGGGCTTGTAAGAATTACGATGGCGATGTCCAGAGCGATACCGTCGCTCAAGGTTATGGTTCGCTGGGCTTGATGACCTCAGTCCTAATGACTCCAGATGGTAGAACCGTTGAAGCCGAAGCGGCTCACGGAACTGTCACACGTCACTATCGCGATCATCAAGCAGGAAAAGCGACCTCCACAAATCCAATCGCTTCGATCTTCGCATGGACCCAAGGTCTACAGCACCGTGCAAAGCTTGATAACACTCCAGAAGTAGGAAAGTTTGCTTCGACCCTAGAGCGGGTATGTATCGAGACGGTTGAGAGCGGGAAGATGACGAAAGATCTTGCTCTTCTTATCAGCAATGATGCGCCTTGGTTGAACACCCAAGAATTCCTCGCTGCGATTGATGAGAACCTACAGAAAGCAATGAAGTAAAGAAGCCTCCAACAAAAAAAAGCCCCCGGATATCGGGGGCTTTTTTTATTACTGATTAACTGATGCGCTCGCCATTTGAAGCGCTAAATAGATGGATTGAGTCTGACTTTGCAGATACGGTCACGGTCTGGCCAGCCTTCGGTGGGTTCTTTGGATCCCAACGAATGATGACCTGAGCGCCTTCATCGCTAGCGTTATTGAATTTAACTGAGCTATCGAGTGGCTTTCCGTACACGAATGCATCAGCGCCGAGTTCTTCCACTACCTCGACCTGAACTTCGAAGCCCTTAGAGGCCGGCACAAATCCCTCTGGACGAATTCCAACGATGACTGAGTTGCCTGCGCTAGATGGGACATCCACCTCTAGATGTCCAAGTTTCGCCTTTCCGCCGGAAACCGGTGCAACCAATAGATTCATAGCGGGGGAGCCGATGAATCCGGCAACGAATGCATTTGCAGGACTGTCATAGAGATTTCTTGGAGTATCAACTTGTTGTAGCAAACCATCCTTGAGTACGGCAACACGATCACCCATGGTCATAGCCTCAACCTGGTCGTGGGTCACATAAACGGTAGTGATTCCAAGACGGCGCTGAAGAGCGGCGATCTGAGTTCTTGTTGCGACGCGCAACTTTGCATCAAGGTTTGAGAGCGGTTCATCCATCAAGAAGACTTGTGGTTCGCGAACAATCGCGCGGCCCATCGCTACACGCTGACGTTGTCCACCAGATAGCGCCTTTGGCTTTCTCTCTAAATATGGTTCCAAATCGAGTAGTTTCGCAGCTTCAAGGACGCGACGATCACGCTCTTCTTTAGCAACGCCCGCGATCTTCAATGCGAATCCCATGTTCTCTGCGACTGTCATATGGGGATAGAGAGCGTATGACTGGAAGACCATCGCGATATCGCGATCCTTTGGGGCGACATTTGTTACATCGCGATCTCCGATGAAGATAGCTCCGGTGTCGATCTCTTCAAGGCCAGCGAGCATGCGCAGCGATGTCGACTTTCCGCAACCAGATGGTCCAACTAGTACTAGAAACTCACCATCATTAACGGTGAGATTCAATTTATCTACTGCAGGTGTTGTTGTTCCAGGATAGATACGTGATGCATCTTTAAATACGACTGATGCCATGTTTTTCACTTCCTTCTCCGGGCAGGTACGTGCCCGACGGTCCGTTGGATGAAGCAAGGCCCCACTGCTTTGTGGGACGGGCGAAGGCTATGCGAGAGGTGAGCGTGAGGGAAGAGCCTTTAGCCATCTTTTCTGGGGTCGGCTACCCTTAGCCAGCCTATGGACCCCGATGGTGCGTTCTCGGTCGCTGCTTTCTCAAGCGACCTAATAGTTGTACTTCTCTTTATCCTCCTTGGATCTATATTCGTAGCCGCAGAGATTGCGCTCATCTCTCTTCGTGAGGGCCAGATAAAAGCGATGGCCGAGAAGGGCCGTCGCGGCAAGAAAGTCGCCTACCTCGCTAGCCATCCCAAGAACTTCCTAGCTGCCGTTCAGGTTGGCGTGACCCTTTCAGGCTTCCTCTCTGCTGCATTCGGTGCAGATCAATTGGGCGATTACTTGATCCCAGTCCTAGAGGGTTGGGGGTTGAGTACAAGTGTTGCGGCCGGAATCTCGCTGGTCCTACTCACGCTAGTGATTGCTTACTTCTCTCTAGTACTTGGCGAATTGGTTCCGAAGCGGGTGGCGATATATAAGACGGAGAAAATTGCCCTGGCTGTTGCAACCCCGGTTTCCATCGTCGCATTCATTTTCCGACCACTGATCTGGCTCTTGGCACATTCCTCTGACTTGATTCTGCGCGCATTTGGAATTGATCCAAAGGCATCACGCGAGGAGATAACTGAAGAAGAGTTGGTCGACCTGGTAACTGGCCATAAGGCGCTCTCCGAAGAAGAGCGCGACATAGTTGAGGAAGTCTTCAATGCGAGCGAGCGCCAAATCCATGAGGTAATGGTTCCGCGTACCGAGGTCGATTTTCTTGATGCTGGCCTCTCGCTAAATCAAGCGATAAAGGTTGCTGTTGAAAAAGCTCACTCTCGTTTTCCTGTAGTTCGTGGAAATAGTGATGAGGTGATCGGGTTCATCCATGCTCGTGATCTCCTCGATCGTCCCGAGAATAGCAAGACTGTCATGGATATCGTCCGCCCCATTATTTTTCTGCCGGGCACAAAAGGCGTATTACCTGCTCTCTCCGAGATGCGCGTTAAGCGCCAGCAGATAGCAATCGTCCTTGATGAATATGGTGGCACTGATGGGATCGTCACTTTGGAAGATCTCGTGGAGACGCTGATCGGTGATATTCATGATGAATACGATGATCACTCAGAGGAAGTCTCAAATACTCCAAAGAGCGGCGTGTATGAAGTGGATGGACTTATTGCTTTAGAAGACCTAGCTGAGCAGACGGGAGTTGAGATCCCTGAGGGTCCATACGAAACTCTCAGCGGTTATGTGATGCATGAACTCGGTCGCATCCCAGAAGTCAGCGATTTGGTCGAAGTCCCCGGTGCCCAGATAAAGGTGATTTCGATGGAAGGCAAGCGCGTCGGCTCATTGTTGTTAACGAGCACCAAGTCGAGCGCAAGAAGCTAATTCGAGCTGAGCACCTGAGAGAATAGTGACGTGAAACGGATCCTCTCTGGCATTCAGCCGACTGCTGAATCGCTCCACCTCGGAAATTACCTAGGTGCAGTCAAGCAATGGGTGGAACTCCAAGAAGGTAATGATGCTTTCTATTGCATCGTCGACCTCCATGCTCTGACCGTAGAGACTGAACCAGCTGCCTTACGACGCCGCACTCTCGCAGCAGCTGCCCAGTTGATTGCACTGGGGCTTGATCCGAAGAAGTGCACCCTCTTCATCCAGTCTCATTTATCTGAACATAATCAACTTGGATGGATCTTTGAGTGCTTAACAGGATTCGGCGAAGCAAGTCGAATGACTCAGTTCAAAGATAAGTCCCAAAAATCTGGCACAGATCGAACAGTTGTCGGCCTATTTACATATCCGATGTTGCAAGCAGCCGATATCTTGCTCTACCAGGCAAATAAGGTTCCAGTAGGTGAGGATCAACGTCAACATATCGAGCTAACTCGGGATCTAGCACAGCGCTTCAACTCTAAGTATGGAGAGACATTTACAGTCCCAGAAGCACACATCATGAAGGCTTCAGCCAAGATAAACGATCTACAAGATCCAACGGCAAAGATGAGTAAATCCGCCGCTTCCAATGCAGGTGTCATTGATATCCTCGATAGCGCCGATATCAACGCCAAGAAGATAAAAAGCGCAGTAACCGATACCGGTAAAGAAGTTAAGTTTGATGAGAAAGAGAAGCCGGGAATCTCAAATCTTCTGACAATCCACTCTTCACTCTCCGGAAGATCAATATCAGAGCTCGAGAATGAATTCGCTGGTAAGGGATATGGAGACTTTAAAGGCGCGGTGGCCGAAGTCGTCACAAGCTATTTCGCTCCGGTAAAGACAAGAGCTGAGGAGCTTCTGAAAGATGAAGGTTCGCTCCTAGAAATACTGCGCGAAGGAGCAGATAAGGCTCGAACTGTCGCAGCTAAGACTTTGAAGAGCGCTTATGACGCCATGGGATTAGTTCCGAACACACAATCTAGAAACTGAGATGCGTATCCGCATAGCAGTTCTGGCGCTCTCACTTCTCCTCCCCGTAGCGACTGTCAATGCAGAAGAACCAACTCCTCGGATAGCTGTCGCATACGACATCGGCTTCAAAGGCGACGGTGGATTCAACGATGCCGTCAGCGCTGCCTTAGCAATTGCTAAAGAGCGTTTTGATCTCGTTCCTCCCTTTGTGCGTGAGGTCCCCACAAGTGGAACTGCCGTAGATCGACTCTCAAAACTTCGTTTTCTTGCCAAGAATGGTTATACCTTGATCATCACTGTTGGAAGTGGCTATCGCGAGACTGTTCGAAGAGTTTCAATGGAATATCCGGAAGTTCAATTCGCACCGATAAATGACAAGACCTTAGGTCAACTAAATGTCTCTAATATCTATTTCGATGAGGTCGAAGCAGCGCGGATCGCTGGGACGATTGCAGGAGTCCGAAGTAGAACAAAGGTTGTAGCAATCGTCGCTGGATCTAAGGAAATAAACGACTCATTCATATCAGCAGCTAGGGGAGTAGAGGTACTACAAATCCCATTCAGCGGCGATCTCGCTAGCTTTAGCGCAGCCCTTCAGAGAGCTGATGTCGTTTACTCGCTATGGGATAAGGATGCAAAGGTCTATGAGACGGTAATTAAAAGAACTTCTCGAACACTATATATTGCGCGAAATCCAGATCAGTATTTTGCGAATCTACAATCAAATCGAAGAGTTATCGCAGTAATAGAGAAGAAGCTGACTAAACCAATCTCACAACTAGTACGTCTCGGGCTAGAGAATCGCGCGCTGATTGATGTTGTCGATCCAGATCGGGGAATCTATGGAAGGAGATACGGCTTAGCTAATGGCGGCATCGCCTTTAAACTCCGTCCCGGCCAACCTGCCGTTGAGAAAGCCTTAAGGAACCTCAAAGGTTAAAGGCGGGGTTTAGAGTCCGACCCCGAAATCTGTGTCCCAAGGCACCAAAAGTGCGACATGAGAATTTCCCGAAACACCCCGGTTAAGTGCCAGCAATACCTTCCCGATAGGGTGCGCTCACGCTTCCCCAATTGAACGTTCAAACCCCTCGGGAGGAAATAACTTGAAGAGATCAACACGTCTCATCGCTGTTGCGGTTGCCGCTTCACTCTCCGTTCTCGGAGTTGTTGCCCCAGCTTCAGCGAATACAACTAAGGCATGCCTTGCACTTGATACCGGCGGTGTCGATGACAAGTCATTTAACGCATCTGCATGGGCTGGCGCGCAGTCCGTTGCAAACAAGTCAACT
>CAZFQY010000009.1:0-5598 GCA_964521265.1 uncultured Clavibacter sp. | reverse complement strand
CCTGGCTCGTTTTCATTATTGGAGATTTCCGATAGATTCCCGCTGTATCCGAAGCGCTAAATAGGGGATAGTCAAAGTTCATGTCAGTCGAGTTACGTGGCATCACCAAGACATTTGGCTCACTTGTAGCTAATGATTCAATCGACCTTAAAGTAGATGCCGGCCAGATCCACGCAATCTTGGGTGAAAATGGCGCCGGTAAGTCAACCCTGATGAATATCCTCTTTGGGTTATTGCAGCCCGATTCCGGTGAGATTCTCATAGATGGCAAACCGGTGAAGATGGATGAACCGAGCGATGCCCTAGAAGCTGGAATTGGAATGGTTCACCAGCACTTCATGCTCATTCCTGTCTTTACCGTTGCAGAAAACATCGTCCTGGGCCACGAGAAGATCCGAGGCGTTGGTTCGCTTGACTTAAGAGAAGCGCGCACCCAAATAATGGAGATAGCTAAGCGATTCAACTTTGAAATCGATCCAGATGCTTTGATTGAGGATCTCCCCGTCGGCGTCCAACAGCGAGTTGAGATCATCAAGGCGCTCTTCTTCAATGCCAAGATCATCATCCTTGATGAGCCTTCTGCTGTGCTTACTCCCCAAGAAACCGATGAGCTTCTTAATGTGATGAGAGAGTTAAAACGCCAAGGAAACTCGATCATCTTCATCACGCACAAACTCCGTGAAGTACAGGAAGTTGCCGATGAGATCACCATCATCAGGCGAGGCAAAGTTGTGGGGAAGTCGAAGCCAACAGCCACTCAGGAAGAGTTGGCTTCACTCATGGTTGGTCGTCCAGTCGATCTTGAGGTTTCGAAGAAACCATTCACTCCTGGATCGGTGATCTTGAAGATCAATGATCTCAAGGTGACCGATAACCGAGGTAGGCCATTAGTCAGCGATATCAACTTTGATGTCCGCGCCGGTGAGATTCTCGCTGTTGCTGGCGTCCAAGGAAATGGCCAGACCGAATTGGCCCGCGCAATCTTGAACCTAGAGCCGCATGTATATGGCTCGATCACCATTGACGGTCAAGAAATCGTTGGTAAAACTGTAAATGAATCGCTTGAGTCAGGAATTGCGTTCGTTCCAGAGTCTCGAGAACTAGATGGATTAATTGGTTCCTTTAGCATTGCCGAGAATCTAATACTCGACACTTTCCATAGTTCACCGATATCGAAATCAGGGATATTGGATCTAGATCGGATAAAGAGCAACGCTGAAGAGTATGTAAAGCAATTTGATGTTCGCCTCCAGAGCATCTTCGATCCGGCATCCTCGCTTTCTGGTGGAAACAAACAGAAAGTCGTTTTAGCCCGTGAATTAACCCGCCCAGTAAAGCTTCTAGTAGCTTCCCAGCCCACACGAGGTCTAGATGTTGGTTCAATCGAATTTGTCCACGAAAGAATTCTGGCTGAGCGAGATGCGGGCCGTGCTGTACTCCTATTCAGCAACGAGCTAGATGAAGTTATGGCTTTAGCTGATCGAATTGCCGTCATGTACCACGGAAGCATCATCGATATCGTCGCACCAAATGTATCCCGCAATGAGTTGGGTCTCTTGATGGCTGGAGTGAAAGGTAAGAGCGCGTGAAGCGGATTTTCAATAACGTCTTGCTCTTGCCAATACTTGCATTCGCGCTAGCGATGTTCATAGGGGGATTGCTGATTGCTTTCTCTGATGCAAAAGTCTTGGCACTTCGATCTGAGCCTTGGGAGATGATCAAGGCTGGAGCTGCGACCGCTTGGAACGCTTACGTAGCGCTCTTTGAAGGCGCTTTCTACGACCCGAACTTAGCTCGACAGGGTGGAGGACAGGGCTTCTATCCGTTTTCCGAAACTCTAGTCGTCGCCGCACCTCTTATCTTGGCCGGTCTCTCAGTTGCTCTGGCATTCCGCGCCGGACTCTTCAATATCGGTGCTCAAGGACAATTTATCTTTGGAGCGATCGGCGCCTCCTACATTGGATTCACATATGAATTACCACCACTTCTACACATCACAGTCGCGATGCTCTTCGGCGTATTCCTGGCTGGAATCTATGGCGGAATAGTCGGACTGTTAAAGGCAAAGACTGGCGCGCACGAAGTTATCGTCACAATCATGCTCAATTACGTCGCGAGCTATTTATTGCTCTGGCTGCTAAAGACTGAGGCTTTCTTGCGCGAGGGTCGAAATGATCCGATTGCTCCAGATATTCTGGAGAGCGCTAGGTTGCCGAAACTTCTGGGAAGCGAATTCCGAGTCAGTTTGGCGATCTTGATATCGCTTTTGATCGCCTGGTTGATTGCATTCCTGCTCAATAAGACGACCTTGGGCTTTAGATTCCGCGCTGTTGGTGCTAATGCTTTTGCTGCGCGAACCGCGGGTATGTCTGTCGCATTCGTTACTACATCGGTAATGATTGTCGCTGGAGCGCTAGCTGGCTTGGGCGGAGCGTTAAATGTTCTTGGTGGCGAATACGCGCTTACTGTCGGAATCGCTGGTTCATTTGGCTTTGATGCGATTACTGTCGCGCTTCTAGGTAGAGCTAAGCCTCTAGGGGTTGTTCTATCAGCCTTCCTCTTCTCTGCTCTACGAGTCGGTGGCCAGATGATGCAGGCAAAGACTGATACGCCGCTCGATCTAGTCCTGGTGATACAAGCACTCATAATCCTCTTCATTGCGGCTCCTGCTCTTGTGAAAGCGATCTTCCGTTTGAAGAACATAAACGGCTCAACAGGTTTGGCTGCGAAGGGCTGGAACGGATAATGGCAAAGATCTCTACTCTTACACCGGCACAGCGCCGCACCCGCCGTGGTATTTACACGCTCGGAATCTTCACGGTTCTTGCGAGCATCCCATTTATATTCCTGGCTTCAGATCCTGCCGATGTCACTTATGGTTTTGTACTTCGTGATGAGTGGGTTCTAATAAATGAATGGGTTATCAACTCCAGGACTGCATCAATAATTTTCATCAGTATCGCAACGCTCTCAACTATCGCTTCCTACCTGCTTTTCTTGAAGGGCAAGAAGATCGGAACCTTTACGTTTTTGGGAGCTTTTGCGCTTCTGATGGCCTTTCTATCCTGGGCAGCAAAAGGAAGTTTCATCCCGCTAACTGGAGTCCTTCAAGGTGCGCTCTTACTAGCTGTGCCACTTATCTTCGGTGCCATGGCTGGAGTTATCTGTGAACGTTCTGGCGTCATCAATATCGCGATTGAAGGCCAATTACTTGCCGCTGCTTTCGCTGCTGGAGTTATCGCCAGCTTAACTCAGAGCACTACTTGGGGATTGATTGTTGCTCCATTTGCGGGTGCCTTGATATCGCTGATCTTGGCCACCTTTGCTATTAAATATCAGATCGACCAGGTAATCCTAGGTTTCGTCATCAACGTATTGGTCATCGGTCTAACCGGCTTCTTGTATAAGAAATTACTCATTCCTTATCAAGATACTTGGAATAGTGGTCCGATCCTGTCGCCAATCGAGATTCCGCTCTTGTCGAAGCTGCCGATAATCGGTCCAGTTCTCTTCAAGCAGACCATCATCGTCTATCTCATGTATGCAGCCGTGATACTTACTCATTACTACCTCTTCAAGACTCGTTGGGGACTTCGCACCCGCGCCGTCGGCGAGCATCCAACAGCTGCAGATTCGGTCGGAATTAAGGTAAATGCGCTTCGCTTTAGAAATGTCATCATCGCCGGCGCTGTCGCTGGACTTGGTGGCGCTTATTTCACCGTTGGTGCAGTCGGAATGTTCGGTAAGGAGATGACGGCGGGTAAAGGTTTTATTGCTTTAGCTGCACTCATCTTCGGTAGGTGGAGTCCTAAGGGTGCTGTCGCCGCTGCCTTACTCTTCGGATTTGCTGACAACCTTCAGGTCGTGTTGTCGATTATCGGAACTGCTATCCCGAGTGAATTCCTACTTATGGTTCCGTATATCGCGACAATCATCGCTGTATCTGGTTTCGTTGGAAGAGTGAGAGCCCCAGCAGCAGATGGAATCCCGTATACGCGCGGAAAACATTAGCGTAGGTATATCTAATGCAGATTGATTGGAAAGCGCTTCAGGTTAAAGCGACCGAAGCGATGAAGAAGTCTTACGCTCCCTATTCGAAATTTCCCGTGGGGGTAGCGGCCCTTGTTGATGATGGTCGAATAATCAGCGGTTGTAACGTTGAGAACGCGAGCTATGGATTGACTCTCTGTGCAGAGTGTTCTCTGGTCTCAGAGTTGATCATGAGTGGCGGCGGTCGCTTAGTCGCTGTTGTTTGTGTCGATAAAGATGGGAACCTTCTCTCTCCTTGTGGGCGTTGCCGCCAGCTTCTCTATGAACATGGTGGAGATGCTCTGGAGCTATTGACCCCGGATGGGCCGAAAAATATGACGGTTATTCTTCCTTGGGGATTTGGTCCTAAAGATTTGAATTAATGATGGCTGAAGCCTTTGCCGCTGTAGAGATAATTTCCGCAAAACGCGATCGATCAGAATTAAGTGATGCCCAGATAGATTGGGTCATCGATGCTTATGTTCGTGGCGTAGTCGCAGATGAACAGATGTCTTCGCTTCTAATGGCGATCTTGCTCAACGGTATGAACTCGCGCGAGATCTCCCGCTGGACAGATGCCATGATAAATAGCGGAGAGCGGATGAATTGGAGCGCACTCGATAAACCAACAGTTGATAAACACTCAACTGGTGGCGTTGGCGACAAGATCACTCTGCCACTAGCGCCGTTAGTCGCAGCATGTGGGGCAGCCGTTCCACAACTATCCGGTCGAGGCTTGGGCCATACCGGCGGCACCTTGGACAAGATGGAATCGATACCTGGTTGGCGTGCATCGCTGACAAATGCAGAGATGTTAAAGGTTCTCCAAGATTGTGGCGCAGTAATTTGTGCGGCAGGCAGCGGATTAGCTCCTGCAGATAAGAAGTTATATGCCCTACGTGATGTAACAGGAACAGTCCCAGCCATACCTCTGATCGCATCATCGATTATGAGTAAGAAGATTGCTGAAGGTACGAGCGCACTAATCCTCGATGTTAAGACGGGTAATGGCGCATTCATGTCAGATCCTGAAAAAGCAAAGGAATTAGCTGCTGCAATGGTCGAGTTAGGTAAGAGAGCTGGGGTTACAACACGCGCTCTTGTAACAGCCATGGATGTTCCATTAGGTAACACAGCAGGAAATGCTCTTGAAGTTCGTGAGTCGGTAGAAGTTCTTGCTGGTGGTGGACCATCAGATGTAGTTGAACTAACGCTCTTGCTCGCAAGAGAGATGCTTGATGCCGCAGGGGTTAAGGGTAAGGACCCAGAGCAGGCGCTCAAGGATGGCAGCGCCATGGATCATTGGCGGAGAATGGTTAAGGCGCAAGGTGGAGATCCAGATGCTCCTCTTCCCGTTTCCAAAGAGAAGAAAGTGATTGTCGCCGAGAAGGATGGATTGATCTCGAGCATGAACGCCTTGCAGGTTGGCATCTCCGCATGGCGCCTAGGCGCTGGTCGCGAGCGACAAGGTGAGAAGGTGCAAGCCGGTGCAGGCATTGAGATTCACGCTAAGCCAGGTGAGAAAGTGAAGCAGGGTGATCCACTATTCACACTTCATACTGATGATGC
>CAZFQY010000008.1:0-34166 GCA_964521265.1 uncultured Clavibacter sp. | reverse complement strand
CTTCACCATGTCGAGGTTGATAGCGCCTTATATTGAGCGACCCAGTTACAAACAATCCACCATCTTCAATCGAAGTTACTCTCGTGGCGGGAATGAAGATTCTCCGTCGCTGCGGTATCTCAACTATGAATCCGAGAATTCGCGGGTTTGTGCTCTGCGAGGGATTTGCGGCTACCGCATCTCTGACTTTTCCAACTCGATCTCCGTTTGGATCAAATACAGGAGTGCCCGCAAGCTTTGCGAGGAATATCAATTTGATCTGCTCTTTTAGCATCCGGCACCTCCATGAGAGAAGGCTAACTGATAGTACGGTTGAGTCGTGCGCGACCGTGATCATTCCAAGCTTCCAGCAGGTCGGGAAATCGGCCTTCTCACATTGGTCATCATTGGAATCGGAACTTCTGGACCTGTTATAGCTCTTAGCTCCATGCCGATTCTGGCGCTCATCTTCTGGCGAAACCTCGGTGGATTCTTCCTAGTATTGCCGTGGGCTTTTCGTGACCTTGATTTGAATAAGGCCGAGGTCAGGGATGGAATCAAATTCTCTTTTCTATCCGGGATCGCTTTAGCTCTTCACTTCATCGGTTTCTTCATCGCCATGCGTTATACATCGGTTGCGGTTGGCACTGCCTTGACTGCTCTCCAGCCAATCTTTGCCGCATATTTTGTAAAGCGCTTAGGCGGGACGATTCCACGGCGTGCGTGGACAGGTATGTCCATTGCCTTAGTTGGGGTAGTGATCATCACCGGCGTTGATCTACAGATCTCAACTAGAGCATTCCTTGGTGACTTAGCAGCGATAGCGTGCGCTGCCCTTGCAGCAATGTACGTAGTACTTGGTGCAAGAGCTAGAGAGAAAGTCTCGACCGCTACCTATACATCGGTTGCCTATCTGACTTGCGCTTTGATCTCACTTTGTTTTGCACTCATTGCCGGAACTGAATTATTCGATTTCCCAATGAGGGAGTGGTTGTTACTGATTGCGCTCATTGCTGGCGCACAGATTCTCGGACACACGATCTTGAATTTCACATTGAAGAGCTTGTCACCTGCGATTGCCTCGCTAGTTGTATTTTTCGAAGTCCCAGTAAGTGCAATTCTTGCTTACTGGTGGTTAGATCAATTACCACCTTTAGGGACCATTCCTGGCTTGATTCTCATTCTTGTCGGGTGCCGAGTCTTTCTCCGCTAATCTTCTCTAGTGTTAATTGATCTTCATACGCATTCAAATGCAAGCGATGGGACTGATTCCCCAAGTCAGTTGATTGATAAGGCCATCTCAAAGGGCCTCGATGTCATAGCTTTGACGGATCACGACACTGTTGCGGGATGGGATGAAGCCATCTCAGCCCTAAAGAACCACGAGTCAAACTCCAAGCTGGAATTAGTTCTTGGCTCGGAAGTATCTTGTCAGGACTCTGACGGAACTAGCATTCACATGCTTGGCCTTCTCTTTGACCCCAACTTCACTCCATTAATAGAGGAGTTCGAAAAGACCCGCGAGAATCGAGTTACTCGTATGTCCCGAATAATCTCTAGATTGAATGAAGCAGGTATCGAGATCACCATCGAAGAGGTAAATGCCCAGAAGCGGGGAGATGCAACGCTTGGTCGCCCTCATCTTGCGGACGCGCTTGTGGCTCGTGGCCATGTCGCAAGTAGAGAAGAGGCTTTCAATGTCTTTCTTCACAACGGCTCTAAGTTTTATATAAACCATTACTCGCCAGCACCGGAAGTAGCGATCCAACTTATTAAACAAGCTGGAGGGGTTGCTGTAATCGCGCATCCACTTGCATCTAGAAGCGGTCGCAAAATTGACCTTGAGACGCTGGAGCGATTAATCAAAGCCGGCTTAGATGGAATTGAAGTTGATCACAGAGACCACAACGACATGGAGCGGTCAGAATTGATGCGCCTTGCCATTGAGCATGACTTGGTTGTCACAGGTTCGAGTGACTATCACGGCACAGGAAAACTAAACCAACTGGCAGAGTTCACCACTCATCCGCAACAATGGGAGCGCTTAGAAGCCAGAGCAAAAGTCAGGAGAGTGATCTCAAGATGAATGAGCTAACAGCTCTTACCTTTGGGCTTCAAGCATTTGTGACTCTACTTGTAATTCTTGATCCTCCTGGCGCAGCGCCACTTTTCTTATCCCTTGTCGGCGGGAGAGATCGCCGCGAACAAGTTCGTATGGCATGGCTGGCTGCCGCAACCTCGCTTCTTATCATCACGATTTTTGCAATCTTTGGCCAATTCATCGTCGATTATTTGGAAATTTCCATCTCTGCCCTGCAGGGAGCAGGTGGTCTCTTGTTGCTTTTGATCTCTCTAGATCTACTCAAGGGAATCGATAATGATCCTGAGAAGAGTGGGGAGAAGAACGTTGCCCTTGTTCCTCTTGGCACGCCACTACTAGCGGGACCTGGTGCGATCGTCACAATCATGCTCTTTGCATCGCGAGTAGAGGGAACAGACACAGCAATCGGACTTGCGGGAGCGGTTATTGGCGCTCATATCGTCATCGGCTTAACCCTCATGTTTGCTACACGAATCATCACGGTCATCAAGGAGACGGGCGTAGCTCTACTTGCAAAGGTCGCAGGCTTACTTACTGCCGCAATCGCCTTCGAGATGGTTATGACAGGAATCAAAGGCCTTCTTTAATGGATGCATATTTCTCCCCAAATAGCGTTACTTGGAAGATTCACTCTGATCCCTCGATGCTTATCGGGGGCATCAGAGCGCTTCTAGAGCAAGCACTTCATCCGGGCGCAATGTCTGGCGTAGCGGCTCACTCCAATTTCCGCGAGGATGCCTGGGGAAGGTTGCAGCGAACTGGTGATTATGTGGGCACTTTGACCTTTGGTACAAAAGAAGAAGCAGATAAATTGGCTTCACGGGTGCGGATGATCCACTCCAAGTTGAAGTTAGATGACCCGCATCTATTGCTCTGGGTGCACATGGCAATGATTGACGCCTTTTTAGATACTGCGCTTCGCTCAGGATTGAAGTTGAGCGATATCGAGGTAGATCAGTACATCTTCGAGATGGTTAAGTTTGCAGAGCTTGTAGGGATAGATAGTGGCAATACGCCGAAGAATAAGAGCGAGCTCGACACCTATTTCAAAGAGATACAACCGGAACTTCTTGCCACAGATGATGCAAAACGTGCTGCCTTATTTATCGCTTTGCCACCACTTCCACCTTTACTTCGGTTCGGAACACCAATTGCTCCACTTTGGGGTGGAATTACCTCGTTAGCGGCATCATCACTGCCACGTTGGGCACGTCGTCTCTATGGCTGGCCCACTTTGCCAGGACAACAGAGCGGGACGGATATCGCTCTTCGCGCTACCAGAACTGCTCTCACAGCTCTCCCCAGTTGGTTTAGAGAAAGCCCACAGCTGCGAAGTGCAAAAGAGCGAATGAATAAAGCCTCATGAAGCTAATTCTCGTAGCTAATCTTGCAGGAGGTGTCGGAAAGACATCAATCGTGCACTCTTTAGCAACGGCAATCACCGAGTATGGAAAGCGTGCGCTTGCAATAGACGCTGATCCTGCGGCAACGCTTACCTTCCTCTGTGGAATCGAGAATCCGCGTTATTCAACTAGAGAGTTATTTGATGGCGACCAGAAGTTAGAGAACGTTGTTGTTAAGAGTGGCGATAGATTCTCATTGATTCCAGGCGCTAGTAGGTTGCTCTATACCGAATTTGCCGGAGCAAAATCTCTTAGGGAATCGCTAAATGACTTCGATGTCGTCCTGATCGATTCACCTACAGGCCCAAATTCACTAATTGCACCGCTCGTTGAAATGGCTGATGAAGTTATTGTTCCGGTAGATGGAAGTATCCACTCGGTTCGAGGCGCCTTGAACTTGTTGGATTTCATCCGAAGAAGCTCTAATAAGCCTCAAGTTCGAGCCCTTGAGAATCGTTCAATTACTTGGGACCAAGACTTAAGGGCGAACTTCTTAGCTGATTTTCAAGTTCTAGAGATTCTTGTTAACAACGATCCAACTCTGAACTCTGCTCAACTTTCTACTAGATCAGTGCTCTCTGAGTCGCCACACTCACAAATCGCTTCTGACTTTCGCGAGTTGGCGTATCTACTTCTCGAAGAGATGGGATTGCTTTAAATATCTAGAGTCCGGCGAATCCGACTCGACGTTCCGCGCTATCGCCAACTTCAACTGAACTGATCTTCCCGGAGGGAATCAGGAAATTTCTTCCCCGAACATCCGAGAGGACTAACGGCTCATTAGAGGAAATAGACTTCTTAACTAGATCCAGCACTTCTTCGCGATCCAAGCCAACTTCGATCGTCAATTCACGAGCTTGATCAGATACCGAAATCCTTACTTCACTCTTTGCGCTATCGCTTTTTGCACTCTTCTTTGTAGTCATGGGGTAATTTTATGGGAAGCGCTAGAACTGTCATTTCTTATTTTGTGAGCGGGAATCCAGAGATGCCGCGCCACATAAGGCTCGTAACAAGTGCACTCGCTTGGGAGCGGTCTATCTTCCCGCCCTTTTCAAGCCAATGACGGGCAGAGATCTGGGCGCACCCAATCAAGCCAATCGCAAGAATCATCGACTCATCCTTAGGTAATCCGGTATCAGCGGAGATAACAGCGCTAACAGCGACTGCGCAGTCATATGTCATGCGCTCTAATCGCTCGCGAACCTGGGGCTCGACACTCATGTCACTCTCAAAAAGAAGACGAAATGCCTCTCCTTCGCCTTCAATAAATCCAAAGTAGGCGTCAATTGTCGCTTTAACGCGATTTCGATTCTCTCTAGTAGATGCAATCGCTTTCTGGATTGCAAAGACCAATGAATCGATATGAAGGTCTAAGACTGCGAGATAGAGATCAAGTTTCGAGGGAAAATGCTGGTAAAGAACTGGCTTGCTGACACTGGCACGCTCGGCAATCTCATCCATTGAGGCGGCGTGGTATCCAGAGGAAGTGAAAATTTCAAGCGCTGCAACAAGAAGTTGCGCTCTACGTTCATCGCGGGGGAGGCGAGACTTTGGTTCTCCCTTAACTTCTGTGCCACTCATCACGCGCATAGTAGAGCCTCGCCACGAATATCACTAGCGGTACGCTTCTCCGCAGATCATGAATAACACCTCGAAACCGCGCCTACTTCTAGTCCACGCTCATCCTGATGATGAGTCGATAAATAATGGTGCGACCATGGCTGCATATGTGGCCAATGGAGCACAAGTCACTCTCGTCACCTGCACTAGAGGTGAAGAAGGTGAGATTCTCGTACCGGAGCTAGCTCATTTAGCTAGCGATAAAGAGGATGGGCTTGGTTCTCACCGAGAGCTTGAACTAGCAGCTGCAATGAGAGAACTGGGGGTGGTCGATTTTCGTTTCCTCGGGGCGCCATCGAAGATATATCGTGATAGCGGAATGATGGGAACCCCGCAAAACAATAGAAGTGATGTCTTTTGGAACGCTGATATCGATGAGGCTGCCCGGATCCTTGAGAAGGTAATTCTGGAGATAAGACCACATGTATTGATTACTTATGACGAAAATGGTGGATATGGACACCCCGATCACATCCAAGCTCATCGAGTTGCTATGAGGGCGGCTGAATTTGCTCTAGAAAGTGGTTGGGAGATTCAGAAGATCTATTGGAACACGATCCCAATCTCAGTAATTGAAGAAGGGATTCAGGCGATGCAGGGTACTGGCGTCGACTTCTTCGGCGTTGAGAAAGCAGAAGACTTTCCATTCGCCGCCCCAGATCACCTTGTCACAACAGTTTTCAATGGCGATGAGTTTGTTTCAAAGAAGATGGCAGCGATGAAAGCACATCCCACTCAAATCTCGGTTGATGGCCCATTCTTCGCTCTCTCTGACAATCTTGGCTTCAAGGTATGGGGAAGAGAGTTTTATCGATTAGTGCGTGGCATTAAGAGTGAGCCCTTTGATGAGCAAGGCAGAGAGCTAGATCTATTTGCCGGAGTTGAGCTGCGATGATTCGAAGCGTTGTTTCTATTCTCTTTGGAGCTGGCGTGGGAGTCTCTGGAGTCTTCTTGCACAACAGCTATCGTCCCTTCGGCCTGATTTTCTCCCTCATTGCGATACTTTTTGGTGGGTATCTGGTTCGCGAGATGTATAGATCACGTTTGAACTCATGGCTCTACCTTCTTGGTTGGGTTCTTGTGATCGTTCGTGGATCCACCATCGGAAATGGCGGCGAGATTCTGATCGAAGCAAATCTCTATGGAAATATTTTAGTTCTTGGTGGTGCGGCACTTATATTTGCCTTCACGCTTCGCTCGCGGAAAATCAATTGATCTTCCAGCTCCACTCTTGACCTTGCGCAGTATCGCGGACCTCAATTCCCAGTTTTAGCAATTCATCCCTTAGTTGATCACTCCGTGAGAAGTCACGGTCAGCTCTTGCAACTCTCCGCTCCTCGAGAAGGGCCTTCGAGGAATCAGAGAGACTCTTCTGTTCCAACTCCTCAAGTAGATTCAGTCCAAATAGCGGATTCAACTTCTCAAATAGTGCGCGTTTCTCACCGGGGGTCAAATCTGCTCTCTCTACCCCACGCAAAAGAATCATCGCTCTTGGTGTATCTAAATCATCGTTGAAAGACTCGGCTACATCGTTAACTATCTTGGCTACAGCGTCACTAAATTCAGCCGAACTATTCCGCCATTCTTGATAGGCCTTCCGCCAGCGTTGCAAGATTAAGTGCGCCGATTGAATTGAATTCCAGGAGAGATCCATCTGGCTTCTATAGCGGTTCTCCATAAAGCAGAAACGAATTGCGAGTGGATCTATACCGCGGGAGATAACGTCGCTCACCAAGACAACATTTCCTGAGCTCTTGGACATTTTCCTGCCCTCAAAGAGAAGATGTTCGCCATGTAACCAGAGCGTTACTGCTTCCTCTTTTGATTGGTTTGAATCACTCAAGAGCGAATTAGATTGAGCTCGCTCATTCTCGTGATGCGGGAAACGAAGATCAATACCGCCGATATGAAGATCCACTTTTCCATCGAGATACTCAAGCGACATAGCAGAGCACTCGATATGCCAACCCGGAAAACCTCGCCCCCAGGGCGTTTCCCAGATCATCTCGGTTCTATTGCCGGCGGCCTTCCAAAGTGCCCAGTCAGCGTGGAAGCGTTTTACACCAGCTTCAGTGAATTCGTATCTATGTCCTGGTTTTAGTGCATCTAACCGATTTCCGCTCAACGCTCCATAGCTGGGGAAGCGAGTGGCATCGAAATAAACAGAGCCATCCTCGCCTTCATAAGCCAGTCCAGCTGCCATCAGTTTCTTTATTGAATCAATCATGAGATCGATACACTCACTAGCACGTGGATAATCATCAGCTGCCTCGATGTTGAGCGCTCTACAATCTTTATGAAAACGAGCCTCATACTCTCTTGCTATCGAAAAGGGATCCTTCTTCTCCAATTTAGATTGAGCAATGATCTTGTCCTCTTCGAAATCTTCGCTCATATGCCCAACGTCGGTAATGTTCTGGACCAGTCGAGATTTCTTCCCTGAGAAGGCCAGAGCCCTTCGCACCAAGTCGGCTAGGAGGAAGGTGCGGAGATTGCCGACATGCGCATCTCGATAGACGGTAGGACCACAGCAATAGATCCGGACATACTCACCATTGCTAGCGGGCACCGCTCTTAGTTCTCGAGAGAGGGTGTCGTAGACCTGAAGCTCAGGACTATTAAGAATTGCCGCATCACTCCCAGCGCGCTTCATACCTCTCAATTATGTACGATTACGAGCCTAATCAGGTACCTTTGATTTGTAAGGAGTCTCTCGTGACCTATGTGATCGCACTTCCTTGTGTGGACGTGAAAGACAAGTCCTGTATCGAAGAATGCCCAGTTGATTGCATTTATGAAGGCGAGCGGATGCTCTATATCCAGCCAGATGAGTGCGTGGATTGTGGCGCGTGTGAGCCTGTCTGCCCGGTTGAGGCTATCTACTACGAAGATGATGTTCCCTCTCAATGGAATGAATTCAAAGAGGTCAACTCTGAGTTCTTTAACGAACTCGGCTCACCAGGTGGCGCAAGCAAGGTAGGCGCGACCGGTAGGGATCACCCCAAGCTGCTTCAAATCGAAAAGAAACCTGCAGAATAAGGGTTTCTTGAAACTCCCCGATTTCCCTTGGGACGCCCTCGCCCCTTTTGGGCAGCGGGCGCGTAATCATCCGCAAGGCGGAATCGATCTTTCGCAGGGAACTCCGGTCGATCCCACTCCTGACTTCATACAGGCTGAGTTAAAGGCGAGCGCGAATTCACCGAGCTATCCCGTAACTACAGGTAGCAGAGAATTGCGCGACTCCATGGAGCGCTACGGTAGAGCGGTTCTAGGGGCATCTGGCGAGTTCGATGTACTTCCCACCATCGGATCTAAAGAGATGGTCGCGCTGCTCCCATTTCTTCTCGAAGCCAAGCGAATCCTTATCCCGAAAATCGCCTATCCGACCTACAAAGTTGGGGGATTGCTAAATCGTGCCGAAGTAATTGAAGTAGATATCGATCCAACTGGTTGGCCTACTAAAGATATCGATTTGATTTGGCTTAACTCTCCATCAAATCCAACTGGTCAAGTGCATAGCGATGGTGAGATTGAGGCAGTACTAGATTGGGCGAGAAAGCTCTCAATTCCAGTAGCTAGCGATGAGTGCTATCTGCCATTTCCAGATACTAAGAAGGCGCGCTCAATCCTAGATCTTGCAAAAGGTGATAATTCAGGACTCATAGCGCTTCACTCCCTTTCAAAGCGGAGCAATCTCGCAGGCTACAGAGCAGCATTTGCCATCGGTGATAAGTCGATCATCAAGCGATTACTTGAAATCCGGAAGCACATGGGGATGATGGTTCCTCTTCCAGTACAGCGAGCCATGTCAGTTGCCCTTGATGATGAAAAGCATGTGGAATTACAAGCTGATCGTTATCGAAAACGTCGACGGGTCCTTGTAACCGCATTGAGCGAGATCGGTTATCGAATAGAGCACTCCGAGGCTGGTCTGTATATCTGGTGCACGAATGACAGCAAGGATTGGGAGAGCGTCTCTTGGTTCGCAGATCGTGGCGTGATAGTTACCCCTGGAAGTTTCTATGGGGAGGCTGGAAACAAATTCATCCGAATAGCTTTAACGGCTAGCGATGAGAAGATAGAGGAAGTTGCAACCAGGATTCGGACGAGCTGATGAGCGCCATAAATAAGGCTATTCTCTTGGTTGGCGGTAAAGGCACTCGGTTGATGCCCCTCACTACTAAAACCCCTAAGCCCATGCTGAAGATAGCTGGAGCGCCGGTTACTGAACACCAGATCATCAAAGCAAGAGAGGCCGGAATTAGTGAGATAGTTCTTGCAACTTCATATCTTGCTGATGTCTTCGAACCGCATTTTGGTGATGGTTCTCGATTCGGCATAAAGATCCAATATGCCTTTGAGTCGGAACCGCTAGGAACTGGTGGGGCCATTGCAAATGCGGCCCAATATCTGAATCTCGCCGATGGAGAATCGCTCTTCATATTCAACGGTGATGTATTGAGCTCTCATGACTTGGCGAAACAATCAGAGTTGCACTTAAGGTCAAACGCTCAAGTGACTCTACATCTTGTCGAAGTTCAAGATGCGCGCGCCTACGGATGTGTACCGATTGATAGCCAAGGCAGGGTCCTTGAATTCCTAGAGAAGATGGAGAATCCAATCGCCAGGACAATCAATGCTGGTTGCTACATTTTTGACTCGAGAGCCTTGGCGAAGATTCCACTTGGAGTCGTTACGAGTGTTGAGCGCGAGACATTTCCTGGGCTGTTAAGTGAGAAGCAAGATATTTATGGATATGTAGATGGTGGGTATTGGATCGATATGGGAACCCCAGAATCCATGATTCGTGCTTCGCGGGATCTAGTCTCAAATCCCTCTATATCTAAGGCGACTCCACCCGTCACTCAAGGCGCATTGATGATGGGCGAAGTGAATATCCACCCGAGCGCCCAAGTCGGAGTGGGTTCATATTTGGAGCCAGGCGTTGTGATTGAAGCGAATTCGAGGGTGAATGGTTCGATAATTGGTGAGAAAGCTCATGTAGAAAGCGATGTTTTTATTGAAAATAGCTACATTGCGCCGGGTACCCGCGTCGTAAGTGGTTCAATGTTGAGGGGCGAGATCTTCGGTTTTTGATCCAATTTGCCCAATCGAGTCCAAATCAAACTTGACTAAGCGGAATAACAAGCGTGTAATTCTCCTCATTGAGCCGACCTAGGGGTCGGCCACTGTCGTAGGAGTTCAGCTGATGACTGATGCTCGTCGTATAGAGCAGAACTACAACCCCGGTCCATCCATCCAATTAGGCAACGGCGAAGTCGTCGAGCTCTCTTGGCAGGAGCGCGCCCTCTGCGCACAGACCGACCCAGAAGCTTTCTTTCCTGAGAAGGGTGGCTCAACCCGTGAGGCTAAGCGCGTCTGCTTATCCTGCGAGGTGCGTCAAGAATGTCTGGAATACGCTCTCGCCCATGATGAAAGATTTGGAATCTGGGGCGGACTCTCAGAGCGCGAACGCCGTCGCTTGAAGCGCCGACCTGCGTAATTCTCTTTCCTGATCTTCTAACTTATTCAAGGCGGTGAGATGCCGACTTCTATCTCAAATTCCTTACGTACACGCCATCATGTGACTGCGATCTTGGTATCTCACAATGGCGCAACTTGGCTACCTGAAGTTGTTGCATCACTAACTAAACAACGCCACGAGATAGATCAGGTAATCGCAGTAGATACTGGTTCAGTCGATGACTCCATGCGACTTCTGAAGAATGCTGGAATCACAACCATCAGCGCGCCTCGCGAGACCGGATTTGGCGCAGCCGTCGAAATCGCATTAGCTTCCTCAAAATTACGGAGCGCTCCTGAGGGAGTCACCGAGTGGATCTGGTTGATTCACGATGATTGCGCCCCACAAGCAGATGCGCTTCGAGAATTGCTTTTAGCGATTGATGAGAGACCGAATGTCGCCCTGGTCGGCCCCAAATTGCGTGGCTGGTATGACCGAAACCATCTCTTGGAGGTTGGCGTAAGCATCGCCGGAAATGGGGCGCGTTGGACGGGGTTGGAATATCGAGAACAGGATCAAGGTCAGCATGATGGAGTTCAAGAAGTACTTTCAGTGAGTACTGCTGGTTCTCTGATTCGTCGTGATGTATTTGAAGAGATTGGTGGTTTTGACAAGGAACTTTCGCTATTTCGAGATGATGTAGATCTGGGTTGGCGAATCCATACTGCGGGCCATTCGGTTTTAGTGGTCCCAAGCGCTATTGCATTCCATGCTGAAGCTGCTGCAAATGAGCGACGTGAGATTGATGTGACTGATGCATTTCTCCACCGACCACTTCTTTTAGATAGACGCCATGCTGCATATGTACTCCTTGCCAACTCATCGTTCTGGCTGCTGCCCTTGATCTCACTACAACTTCTAGGCGCTGCACTTTTGCGTTCAATTGGATTCTTATTGGCCAAACTCCCTGGATATGCCCTTGATGAGTTAGCGGCTGTTGCGCTTGTTATTCTGCAACCTCAAGATCTCATTAGAGCGCGGAGATCTCGCAGATCAGTCCGATTAGTCTCCTCAAGGGTTGTAGCAAGATTCGTCCCTCCGCGAGGAACTCAATTAGCACTTACCATTGATAAGGCCAGAGATGCTCTGGTTCGGGCTTGGCGAGCGACTTCGATAAACCGAAAGCAGGAAGTTGAACGCCCTTCTTCTCTAGATTTCAATGATGAAGCTGCGGAGAACGCTGACATTGAGCTGGTCAAGGCGCCATCAATTCTTACAGGATTGAGATCTCGTCCGGTCTTAACCGCGTTTGTAGCCGTATTTATCCTCTCTCTAGCGGCATTCAGAGGTCGTTACGCCGATCTTGTTGGGGGCGCAATGCCGCTAACTCCACAGAATGGTTGGGATCTGCTCCGCCAATATGTTGATTCGTGGCATATCGTCGGTCTCGGCTCAAGTGTGAACATGCCGCCCTGGATCGCGATTCTCGGAACAGCCACATTCATAACAGGATTCAATGCGAAGCTCTTCATTTCACTCTTGTATGTTCTAGCAGTACCTCTCGCATTTGTCGGTGCGTATTCCTTAGCTAAGAAGTTCACCAATCTCCCATATCTAGCGCTGGGAGCGGCACTGCTCTACTCCTTTGCCCCTTTGGCGCTAACTTCACTTAACTCTGGACGACTGGGAACCGTTGTTCTCTTTGTTATTGGTCCATGGTTAGTCAGGGCGCTTCTAGGTCTTGAGATCCTTGAGACGCTAAGTTGGAGAAGAGTCTGGTGGTTAGCAATTCTGCTAATCATCGTCTTTGCTTTTTCGCCGATCACATTTGCTGCGATTGTAATCTGGCAGTTCTTACTGGTGATACTTGATGTATTCGCATTTAACGCCAAACCGGCTCGCCTCACTAAAGAGGACTTTGATGCCCGTAACATTCGCCGCGTCGCGATAATCACGGCTCCAATACTTGTGACAATGCCATGGTCACTTGAATTGATTCTCCATCCATCAAGAGTTCTTCTTGATCCAGGTTTACCGTTAGCTGGCGGAGATGTGCTCTCAATTCTTCTGACCAATCCAGGCGGGGCGGGCTCGCCACCGATCTGGTTGATTCCATCGATCCTCTTCATCGCAGTAATTGCGCTCTTTGTAAGCAAGACAGCTCGCCTCGGTGAGGTAGCGCTCTTTTTCATCGGTCTTGCTGCGGTATTCGGATCACGCCAAGTAGCTGGGCATGGTCAATTCATCCCTGAACCACTCTGGGTTGGAAGCCTTTTAGTAATCCCCACTCTCGCTGCAGTCTTGGCTGGTGTGGTGATTGTCGATCAATATGTACCGAAGATCTCGGAGAGCGCTATTGATTACCGCCATCTTCTACTAGGAAGCACATCACTGCTTTCTATCGTCGCGCTATTAGGCTCGATTGTCTGGTGGGTTGGTAGTGCAACTTCGGTTCCTCTACAAAGTAGAGACGTCTCTGCCCTTCCTGCATTCTTGAGCGCCGAAGCCCAGACCGAAGAACGCTTCAAGACTCTTGTGATCAATAGCAGTCCTACGGAAACTAAGTTCTTCGTCGCTAGAGATCGCGACTTGCAACTTGGAGAGCCAGATGTCACAACTGGTCTCTCTACCGTAGTGAATAGGGCAATCGTTGATCTCGTAACTGGGGCTGGAATTGACTCAAGTCAGATCATGGCTGAATTTGGAATCAAATATGTTTTCCTTGCTCGTCCATTCAACAAAGATCTTGTTCGAACCATTGATGGCGTAGGTGGTTTTACGCGAGCATCGAGAACTGCTGAAGGGATTACTTGGAAGGTCGCCGGCGCCTTAGCGCACATCTCATTCCTGTCGCAGGATGGAACCTATCTAGCGCTACCGAGTGGACCGATAGGGGCGAGTGGAACGCTACCTTCTGCAGGAACGGTGATCGTCACAGAGAAATTCGATTCAAGATGGAAGCTTCTTCTAAACGGCCGAGCAATCGATTCGCAAGAGACCGATAGTGGAGTTCTGCGCTTTGTTATTCCTGAGGCTGGTGACTTCATCATTTATCACGATGGAACCGCACGCAGGGGATGGGTATCACTTCAATTTCTCGCTATCTCAACTTTAGTTGTTCTAGCGCTTCCAGCTAGAAGGCGAAGAAGTGAGATGAAGCCGGAGGAGCTAGCGTGAAAGAGACTAGAGCTTCATTCGCACTGCTTTTCTTCATAATTGCAGCCCACATCGCCTACTTTCTTCCACAGGTGAATATCGAGAGCGAGGTTAGTCAGAGTTACTCGGTAACAACCTGTCCCGGTTCGGTCAATGATGCACGTTCGACCGCGCTGCTACCTTCAAGGCAGGTAGGCGTTAGGGAAATCTCTCGTGGAAATTCGAACTTTTCTAAACCCTCATCAGGAACTCCGTTGCTGTCTCGCGGAGCAATAATCATTGAAGGTGACCCAAGAAACTCCTGGAATATTCAGACTAAAGCAGGTCGCTGGACTAGTTCGGTCACGTGTAGCTCTGGCGCCACCTCATCCTGGTTTGTGGGTGGGACAGCTAATGTCACAAGTCAGGGAAAGCTCATTCTGATCAATAGTGGTCTGAGTGATGCAACGGTAGAAGTAACCGCATTCTCGGAAGATGGACCAAGTCAGCCACGCTCCATTACCGTCAAAGCGCTTTCGGAACGCGAGATCCGAATCGATTCACTTCTTCCTGGCGCAGATCGCATCGTTGTTCGAGTGAAAGTCATGAGTGGTCGTGTAACGAGCTTTCTTCTAGATGAGCGAGTACGCGGTCTCAACAACATTGGAGGGGACTTTGTCGCACCATTGCTTCAGCCCAGCACTGAATTAGTGATCGCTGGGTTGCCTGCAACCTTCGGTACCTCAAGTCGTATCGATAGGACATTACGGATTATGAGCACTGATGATGTTGACACAACAGTTTCTGTAGAAGTTATTTCTCGTGAAGGAGTGTATGTCCCAGTAGACCTCGGGAATCTTGAAATCAATGCCGGGGAAGTAGTAGATGTACCTCTCGGAGAGCTAGACCTTGGCCGTGGAAACTTTGGAGTAAAAGTAACCGCCGGTTCGCCCATCGTTGCTTCCGTTTTTAGCGAGGTGCGCTCGGGTTCAATCTCTGACTTCATGTGGAGCACCCCCTCTTCATCCTTTGATAGCGCGAGCTTCAATATCTATGGACTTGAGCCGAGCATCACCTTCATCGGTGACCAGATCAGGGTTCGCATCCAGTGGCGCGATCGCCAGGGAAAGGCCCTCTCCGAGAGTCTTACGGGAGAAGAGATTCTCAATTGGCGCGTCCCGGCAAACTCTCGATTGATAACAATCTCCAATCTCTCTAGCGCGAAAGTTGGGATGTCCTGGCTAACTGCCGATGGCGTGACCCATCTTCCAATCGAAAGCGCAGCTACTCTGGAGAGCGCCGCCAAGCCAAGAGCGGACATTTCGGTGATCCAACCAAGAACTTAACTAGTAATCACATCCCACACTTTCTATGCGAGCCGACTAATCTCGCGCTATGTCAACGCCGAGGTCGAAACCGAGCACGATTGGACGACGTTGCTCGAAGTCGAGTTGTCGCGAAAACGCCACCAAGACTTTGATCTACATCTACAGTGATTCGACGGCGGTACTTGGACCTCTATCAACTTTTGCTGAACCCCACTCATTTGATTTCTGCAGCTCGCATAGCGAGCGATTGACTGTTCCAAGAGGATGGACTGTGATTCGCCACGAGGAAGATGGCGTTCGTGAAGAGCCAAGCGCAGAAGATCTGATGGCAATAGCAGATGCAGTCCGTGAGGTTGCAAAGAGTGATCCTGCGCCGAGAAACACACAACCTGAAGTGGGCCGCCGTGGCCATCTTCGTGTACTTCCAACGCAAAAATAAATCGGAAGTTAGTTAGTTCAAAGATGGATATCGAGACTGTAAATCGAATCATCAAGGCCTACGACATCCGCGGTCTGGTAGATGGTGAGCTAACTGAGGAATTTGCTTTCGCAGCAGGGGTTGCCTTCGCTCGCTTTCTTGAGATACAGAGAGAGCCTGCGACAGTTGTGATCGGGGAGGATATGCGTCCTTCTTCATCGGACTTAGCTACAGCATTTGCTGACGGAGTTACTTCACAGAGCTTCGATGTAATTCGGATTGGGCTCGCTTCGACCGACCAGCTCTACTTTGCATCTGGATCCTTGAACCTCCCTGGGGCCATGTTTACAGCCAGCCATAATCCAGCCGAATACAACGGGATAAAGCTCTGTCTTAGTGGAGCAAGACCTATCAGCCAAGAGACCGGACTTAGTTGGATCAAGAATGAGATTCTTGGCGGGGCGCCTATTGGTCTTAGAAATGTAGGAAAGGTTCGTGAGTCAAATCTCCTGGAAAAGTATGTAGATTTTCTCTTCTCACTCTTCAGCAAAGATGCATTCAGCCGCGATTTTCAAGGGCGCGAACTAGTAGTAGCTATCGATGCCGGAAATGGAATGGGTGGGCATACTGTCCCAGCTGTCTTCTCTCGCATCAAGGCTCAGCTTCACGGAATTTACTTCGAACTCGATGGAACTTTTCCGAATCACGAAGCAAACCCGATCGATCCGGCGAACTTAAAGGATCTACAGAATTTAGTCACTGAGAAGAAAGCCGATATCGGACTTGCCTTCGATGGTGATGCAGATAGATGTTTCTTAGTTGATGAAAATGGCGAACTAGTATCACCTTCTGCGCTAACCGCTCTAATCGCTCAGCGAGAGTTGCAGAAGAATCCGGGTGCATCAATTATCTACAACTTGATCTGCTCGAGAAGAGTTCCTCAAGTAATTGAAGAGAATGGCGGCAAGGCCATCCGGAGTCGTGTGGGCCACTCATTTATTAAGAAATTGATGGCAGAACATAAAGCGGTCTTTGGTGGTGAGCACTCTGGTCATTTCTATTTCAGGGATTTCTGGCGAGCCGACTCGGGGATGTTGGCGGCTCTGCATGCAATAGCTGCTCTATTTGATTCGAATTTAAAACTCTCTGAATTACTTACAAATTACAATCGCTATTCGCTTTCGGGGGAGATAAACACAAAAGTCAGTGACCAACTAGGGGCGATTAATCGAATCAGAAGCCACTATGAAGCTTCAGCTGAGCCGCTTGAATTCGATGAGTTGGATGGGCTTACCGTTTCAGCCCAGGATTGGTGGTTCAACGTCAGGCCATCCAATACCGAGCCATTATTGAGATTGAATGTAGAGGCCGCTACTCCTGAAGAGATGGAGCAGATAAAGGCTTCGGTTCTCGAGTTGATGAAACTCCAGTAAACTCGCGCCCTACATTGCTCAAGCAAATCAAGGAGATATTCAAGTGGCCCTACCTGCTCACGACATCGCCGATGCATCACTCGCTGCAGAAGGAAAGAAGCGAATTGAGTGGGCAGACCGAAATATGCCGGTCCTCGCCCAGATCCGTGAACGACTTGCCAAGGAGAAGCCATTTGTTGGAGTCCGTTTCTCTGCTTGTATGCACGTAACAACCGAGACTGCAAACTTGATGCGCGCTCTTCAAGCTGGTGGCGCTGAACTATCACTCTGTGCTTCTAACCCACTCTCCACCCAAGATGATGTGGTCGCCTCTCTGGTTCATGACTTTGGAATTAGCGTCTTTGCCAAGAAAGGTATCGATCGCGATGGTTACTACCGTCATATCAATGCCTGTCTAGATATCGCGCCGCACCAGGTCTTTGATGATGGTTGCGATCTTGTAAATACTCTTCACACAACTCGTACTGAATTACTTCCAAATGTAACCGCTGGTTGCGAGGAGACGACAACTGGCGTAATTCGCCTCTCTCAGATGGCAAAAGATGGCGCTTTGAAATTCCCAATGATCGCGGTCAATGACACTGACACCAAGCACATGTTCGATAACCGTTATGGAACCGGCCAATCAACTATGGATGCGATCTTCCGGGCAACCAATCAGCTGATTGCAGGAAAGGTTTTTGTCGTAGCAGGATTTGGATACTGCGGTAAAGGCGTTGCAGATCGTGCCCGTGGACTTGGCGCCGATGTTGTCATCACTGAAGTTGATCCCACCAAGGCGCTAGATGCTTTGATGCAGGGCTATCGCGTCATGCCGATGAAGGATGCAGCGAAGATCGGCGATATCTTCATCACCGTTACTGGAAATCGCACGATCTTGTCGAAAGAGCACTTCGAACTCATGAAGGATGGGGCAATCATGGCGAATGCTGGCCACTTCAACATCGAGATCGATGTGGAATGGTTAGAGGCGAATACAAAGAAGACTCCAGCTATTCGCCACGCAACAGATGAATACAAGTTGGCAAATGGAAATCGAATCCTTTTGATTGCCGAGGGTCGACTTGTAAATCTTGGTGCCGCAGAAGGCAGTCCAGCGGCGGTTCTTGATATGTCCTTTGCAAACCAGGCGCTCGCAGCTGAATGGTTGCTGAAGGAGGCCGCGAAGCTCTCTCCCGGTGTTTATGAGGTCCCGAGAGCTATTGATAAAGAGATTGCTAGCCTCAAGTTGAAGAGCATGGGAGCCAAGATCGATACTTTGACTCCGCTACAAGAGGAGTATTTGAACTCCTGGGAGCATGGCAGCTAATGACTTCTATTATGGTCGTTGATGACGATCAAGACCTTGCAGAAATGCTCGGAATCGTCCTCAATGGCGTTGGTATGGAAGTCGATCTTGTAAGCCGTGGCGATGAAGCGGTAGAGGTATTTAAGAATTCTCAACCTGATTTAGTACTTCTGGACATCATGTTGCCAGGAACTGATGGAATAGAAGTCTGTCGAGAGATTCGCAAACAATCCACCCGCGTGCCTATCGTGATGCTTACTGCAAAGAGCGACACTCATGACATAGTCAAAGGACTAGAGGCTGGCGCGGATGACTACATGGTCAAGCCATTCAAACCCTCAGAGTTAGTAGCGCGCATCCGTACGCGCCTGCGCCGTGTGAGTGGCGATATAAATGGAACTCTCACAATCGGTGACTTAGCAATAGATATAGTCGAACACACCGTTGCACGTGGCGGAAAAGAGATCCCCTTGACTAGGTTGGAGTTCGATCTTCTCGTCGCACTCGCTAAAGAGCCTGGTCGGGTTTTCACGCGCGAGGCGTTACTCGGAGAAGTTTGGGGGTATCGCCATTCGACTGATACTCGCTTGGTCAACGTACATATCCAGAGATTGCGCGCCAAGATAGAACACGATCCAGAAAATCCAACAATCATCTCTACCGTCCGCGGAGTTGGCTATAAAGCGGGCGGCTCCGGCGCTCGCTCCTAATGCGTCGTGCGCTAAGTCTCTTTCGCCGCTCACTCTTCTTAAAGGTATTCTCATTAACTGCCGTCGTATCTATGGCGTTGATCTATTTAGTTGGTTCGACCTTGTACGGTCGAATAACCGGAGGTATCTTCGATGAGAAGATCGCATCAGCAATCTCCGAGGGTCGAGCCGCAATCCAATACGCAGAATATCGATTCACTATTGCAGGGTTGGATTCAAAGGCAGATTACGGATTACTCGCTGACGAAGTGGTGAAGTCGGCAAATGTCAGTGCCCAAGAATCGGGTCGCGAAGTGGTGCTGATAAATGCCCGAAGTGTGAAAGTTGATGGAATTCCTGCAGTAAGTACCTCCAACTTCTTAATTCCCGAGTCGGTTCCTGAAGGGCTGCGAGAGAAGGTTCGTGCGTCTCAAGAACTTGAGTGGCAACGAGGAAACCTTGAATACGTGAATGGGAAAGTGATACCTGGCATCTATGTGGGTAGGACATTTGAGATACCTCGGGCTGGAAAGTATGAAATGTATGTCGCTTACGATTTCGTTGCCCAGCAGAGCAATATAGATTTGATTGGCAGATCACTTTGGGTAACAGGATTTCTTCTTCTCGCTTTGATTTTGTTGACCGCATCTGTAGTTTTGAGAATGGTAATTAGGCCAGTACAAGTAGCGGCGGAGATTGCTGAGGCTCTTACAACAGGTGATCTAAAGAATCGGATGAATGTAAAGGGCGAAGATGAGATTGCCCGCCTAGGCGTGGCTTTTAATCAAATGGCCTCAACGCTTGCCCAACAGATTGCAAGACTAGAGAATCTCTCCAGGGTTCAACAGAGATTTGTATCTGACGTCTCGCATGAACTTCGTACGCCCTTAACGACAATTCGTATGGCTTCTGACGTCATCCATTCAGCTCGCTCAAACTTCGACCCAACAGTGGCTCGCAGCGCAGAACTCCTTCTCTCTCAGATTGATAAGTTCGAGCATCTACTTCAAGACCTATTAGAGGTAAGTCGATTTGATGCCGAGGCAGCTGTCCTGTCGCTCGATCGAATCGATCTATCTGCCTTAGTCCGTCGGAGCGTCGAAGATCTCTCGATTCTCGCCGAAGAGAAGGGAACGGCGCTAAGGCTTCACGGTTTTCAAGAGGCGATTTACATCGATGCTGATTCACGCCGGATAGAGCGAATAATCAGGAACTTGATCACAAACGCTATCGATCATTCAGAATCACGACCGGTCGATGTAACGATCGCTGCAAATGAGAGCGCGGTATCAGTGGGAGTTCGTGATTATGGGGTGGGGTTATCAAGCCAGTACTGGAATCGGGTCTTCGATAGATTCTGGCGAGCCGATCCCTCTCGTTCACGCATCAGGGGTGGAACTGGACTCGGGCTATCGATCGCAAAAGAAGATGCCAACCTTCATGGCGGAGAGATTCGGGTCTGGGGAGAGCTTGGAAAGGGAGCGCACTTTGTCCTTACACTTCCAAAGAAATCTGGTGAGCCGATAGTTTCATCTCCAATAATCGAAATTCCCACAGAGTCATCGATCTAACAATCACTCCAATTCGCCGTATTGCAGAATTCGTGAGTGTTAATCCAATATCTAAATTCGATCTGCCGAGGATTTGAGTCACTCGCCTTCGATAGCTCCTGCATAGTGTGTGGTGACCACAGCTCAAAATTATGTGATGTATGTAAAGGCGAGTGGTCAAGTAATCCAAGGCTTTTAAGTGGTGAGGATTTTCAAGTCTCCTCAAGCATCACTTATAACGATACGGCATCGTCCATCGTCCTATCGGCAAAGGAAAATGGCATAACGCTCGCCAGGGATTTGGTGATTCAAGAGCTAAGGGCATCGATAGAAGTTTTGTTGAGATCCCAATCGATTATCCAACCGAGAGTCATCTTGGTCCCGATTCCTTCATCGCGATCATCTCGAATTAGGCGTGGCGGTGATTTCGTTTTGCAACTAACACAAGGAATTGCCAGGGATTTGAACTCAATAAACAAGAATCAGAAATTTATCGCAAAGTCGATTCTCACCCTTAAAAGAAGGGTCAAGGATCAAACAGGTCTATCAGAAAGTCAGCGCCATCAGAATCTCGCTGGCGCATTTGAAGTTTCAAAAGGCTTCAATTCCCAGATTCCAATTGTCGTTATCGATGATGTGATAACGACCGGAAATACCTTGCGAGAGGCTATAAGAGCGCTTAAAGAGAGGAATCTGACAGTCTTAGGGGCAGCGACCGCATGTGCGTCGCGGCGTCGTCTACCCATACGATAGCCCTCTATTAGATAGTCCCCACAGAATTTCGGCTTTAGGAAGGTTGGTCGTGGCAAAGATTCTCGACAAGATTCTGCGCGCAGGCGAGGGAAGAGCGCTAAAGCAACTTGAGAAGCTAGTTGTCCTAGTGAACGAACAGGAATCTCGTTTCGCCAGCATGTCTGATCAGGAATTGCGTGGAATGACTGAGCAATTCAAGAAGCGCTACGCAGACGGTGAGTACTTAGATGATCTACTTCCAGAAGCATTCGCTGTCGTAAGAGAAGCATCCAAGCGCACCCTCGGTCAACGTCATTACGATGTTCAACTTATGGGTGGCGCTGCTCTGCACCGGGGGAACATCGCGGAAATGAGAACCGGTGAAGGAAAGACTTTAGTAGCGACCCTTCCTTCATACTTAAATGCACTAACTGGATTAGGTGTACATATCGTCACGACGAATGACTATCTGGCAGAACGTGATAGCGAATGGATGGGTCGTATCCATAGATTTCTAGGACTTAAAGTCGGCGTGATCTTGGCATCCATGACACCTCAAGAACGACGTGAACAATATGGCGCTGATATCACGTATGGAACTAACAATGAATTTGGATTCGATTATCTTCGTGACAACATGGCTTGGTCACTGAATGATTGTGTCCAACGCGGCCACAACTTTGCAATTGTCGACGAAGTGGACTCGATTCTCATCGATGAGGCTAGAACTCCTTTGATCATCAGTGGACCAGCTGATAAAGCCACTAAGTGGTACGTCGAATTTGCCAACGTTGCATCGAGATTGAATCGTGGCGAGCACTATGAGGTCGACGAGAAGAAGCGCACCGTCGGCATTGTTGATGCTGGAGTAGCTAAAGTTGAGGAGTTACTCAAGATTGAGAATCTCTATGAATCGGTAAATACTCCACTCATTGGCTATCTAAACAACGCACTTAAGGCAAAGGAACTATTTAAGCGGGACAAAGATTATGTGATCATGAGTGGCGAGCTTCTGATCGTCGATGAGCACACGGGCCGAGTCTTGGCAGGAAGGCGGTATAGCGAAGGACTCCATCAGGCTCTGGAAGCAAAAGAGAAGGTAGAGATTCGTGACGAGAATCAGACTCTGGCCACGATCACGCTGCAGAACTACTTCCGCATGTACGACAAGCTATCGGGCATGACCGGTACCGCCATGACAGAAGCTGCAGAATTCATGCAGATCTACAAGTTGGGCGTCATTCCAATTCCCACAAACAAGACGATGCAACGTATCGATCAATCAGATCTGATCTATAAGACTGAAGTAGCAAAGTATGAAGCGGTCGCAAACGACATAACCGAGCGTCACCGTAAGGGACAGCCAGTTCTCGTGGGAACGGTAAGCGTCGAAAAGTCCGAGTACCTCTCCCAAGTTCTACGTAGACGCGGGGTTCCACATGAGGTTTTGAATGCGAAGCAGCATGAGAGGGAAGCAGCGATCATCGCACGCGCAGGAACTATCGGCGCAGTAACAGTTGCTACCAATATGGCCGGTCGCGGTACCGACATCATGTTGGGTGGAAATCCAGAATTCATGGCTGACTTTGAGCTACAACGTGATGGAATCTCTCCGGTTGAGAACAGCGAAGAGTATGAGCGTCGTTGGCCAGAAGTACTAAATAAGCAGAAGGAATCGGTATCCCAAGAACATGAAAAAGTCGTTGCCTTGGGCGGACTTTATGTACTCGGAACTGAACGCCATGAATCTCGTCGAATCGATAATCAGCTCCGCGGTCGCTCAGGTCGCCAAGGAGACCCAGGTGAATCACGTTTCTATCTCTCCCTCCAAGATGACTTGATGCGTCGTTTCAACTCTGGACTCGTGGAGAGATTCTTGACCGCTGCAGGAATTCCAGAAGATACGCCGATCGAATCCAAGATGGTCACTAATGCCATTAAATCGGCGCAAACTCAGGTTGAGTCCCAGAACTTTGAAATGCGTAAGAACGTCTTGAAGTATGACGATGTAATGAACCGTCAGCGCGAAGTCATCTACGCAGAACGTAGAGAAGTTCTAGAGGGCGCCGACATCAAGGAACAAGTCGCTAAGTTCACTGAAGACACGATTCGTGGATACGTTATGGCTGCTACTGCCGAGGGCTATCCCGAGGAGTGGGATCTAGAGAAGCTTTGGACAGTTCTGAAAGCCATTTACCCCATCTCCTTCACTGTGCAAGAGCTTGAAAGTGAAGTTGGGGGGCGTACTGGTCTGGATCAAGAGTTCCTCGTCTACAAGATAACTGAGGATATCTTCAAGGCTTATGAAGAGCGTGAGAAAAATCTAGGCAGTGAAGTTCTGCGTGAACTCGAGCGCAAGATCTTGCTCTCCGTGCTCGATCGCAAATGGCGTGAGCATCTCTATGAGATGGATTACCTACAAGAAGGAATTGGGCTACGTGCTATGGCACAACGCGATCCTCTTGTTGAATATCAAAAAGAAGGCTACGACTTATTCTCCGCAATGATCGAAGCAATGAAAGAAGAAGTAGTCGGCTTCTTATTCAATGTCGAAGTTAAAGTAGAAGATTCGAAGGTAGAGGCTAAGGGAGTTGAAGAGTCGAAGCGTCAAGAGAATCTTCGCTATAGCGCCCCATCTGAAACTGGTACATCTGAGAAGTCGGGAGCAAACTCCGGTATTTCTAGAAATGCGCCTTGTCCATGTGGATCAGGTAAGAAATACAAGCGTTGCCACGGCGAATCAGAGTAGTTCGAACTCAGTACAAAGCCAGCGTCGATCAACCCCTTCGAAGCGCGCAATCAGAGCCCGGACTCGATCTTTGAATGCCAGCGTTGCAGTTAACTCTATGACGCCTTCGATTGGTTGATTCCTATGTATTTTCATAATCTTGGGTAGTTCACTTAATGATCCAGCGCGCTTGACTAGGTTGTTGTAGATGAATCGGTGCGTAGAGCGAGAGATCTGAATGACGGGGCGACGACCAGCAAGTATTTCTACTGCACTTATTACATAAGCTTGAGACCATCTATCGCCATCGGGTAGTTCATCGATACTCGTGGGCATCGGAGAGAAGTCAGGATCGAAACTCTCTCCATGAGTGGTAGGTATTAAATACAGCTTTGATGGCCTTGTGGCCTCGGATTGAAATGGACCATCGAAAAAATCGAATCCAACCGAATAGGCTCTTGTCTTCTCGCTCATCCGACGGAGGATTCCGACTATCGTGAGGCTTTTCCTCAGCCGAAAGGATGAGATCTCCTCTAGTAGCTGTGGATATTCATCGGCGATGGAGAGGAAAATCCACTATTCAAAGCCCATGAATGAAGCAAAAAACAAGGGCACAAAGATCAAACAAGTCTCGTTGTATCTGACACCTCGATACCTTCTCGGTTTGATTTTAATTCTCTCTTCATTTGCATCTGCGTATCTCATCAGTAAAGCAAGCGATAAGACGGTACTCGTTTGGTCGGCAGCTGTAGACCTGGCCCCAGGTGAAGTTCTAAGAGATTCTGATCTGACAAAAGTTCGTGTGAGACTTCCAGATAATGCCGAGCAATATCTTGATGCAGACACTCTGATTACTGGAGCCGCAGTCCTCCGCGGAATCGGCGCCGCTGAACTTATACCTAGCTTCGCGATCTCAAGTGAAATCAACCCAAACCTTCAAGTAGTCCCAATCTCTATACCGAGGGAGTGGGCTCCGATAGAGCTAACAAGCGGGGCGGTGGTGGATGTTTATGGAATACCGAATAGGAACCTACAGCTAACGGGGGAGATACGCGAGAAGAGTAGGTTACTTCTAAGTGCCATTGCTATAGACAGTGTTGATTCATCCTCTCGAGACCTTGGCGGCCGTATAGGTATCTCGCTCTTAGTTCCAGATGTCGAAGTCGACGGACTTATCTCAGCCATAGGTAGTAATGAGTTCCTGTTGGTGCGTAGAGCGCCGAATATCTGACGAGGGCGTGACGAGATGAATATCGGAATCATTACCTGGCTAGAGAACGCTGAATTTGAGGACATAGTCCTGGAGTCGCTTCTCACCGATGGAATAAGCAAGGTTGAATTGGAATATCGAGCACTCGCTTTAGATTCATTGATTTCTTTTTTGGATTCAAAATCCTCAAGTGAGTCCAGGTTCATTCTCATACATGACTCACTTGAGATTCCCATTGATCTCGAAGTCCGTTTACGACGTTTTCCGAATGCGATACGCATGCCGATAGAGCCAGTCGTTGGAAATGCTGCGATAGAGATTGAGCGTTTAGTGAATCGAGCACTTCGCGAATTTGAATCTACCGAGACTCCGAAGCGAGCTATACAAAGACAGAAAAATCTGATTGTTGTTACTGGGAGCACAGGCTCGCCTGGGACAACCACAATCACCCTGAATCTAGGAACTGAGATCGCAAAAGCGAATTCAGTCGAACTTATAGATCTTCATCCCAACCGAAGAGATCTAGCATTTCTATTAGGCGCTAAGCGAAGTAGCGAGAGTGTGCGACTCTCTGATCGACTCTCAATCTCCGGAGAGCTGAAAGATGAGGAGAAAACCCTGCAGATCGTGGATGCAGGTCCGCTACCAGAACTCTCAAGCGCGTTCTCAGATAGGCGGGCTCCAATACGTGATTATGTGAATCTTTTGGAACGCGCGGAACGGATCGTCTTTTTGATGACTCCTGATAACAACCACATGTTCGAACTCGAGTCATTCCTAGCTTCATTAGAAGTTGGACGGATCAAGGCCAGAACTTCTTTCATCCTCAACCAAGTTAGCGCTTCAAGGCGAGAGCGCTCCATCCAGAAACGATTCAGTGCTCGGGTAGGTAAGTATGAATCCCACTGCTTCCCATTTGATAGAGAGGCGCTTGATCGAGCAAAGAGCGCTTACTCTGCCCTTCTTGACGTAGCTCCGCGTTCGAAGTTACGTAGATCAATTGGGGAAGTGGCAGATCGATTACTTGAGTAATCTTCCCTCGTGCCATTTAGAAACCTACCTGGGGCCTCAAAACTATCAAGTGAAGAGTTTGGCCGGCTATCGGATCTGATAGCAGAGTGGCAACTATTGGCCGATCTATCTTTTGCAGACCTAGTCCTCTGGATTCCCAAGCACGAAGCAGATGGCTTCATCGCGGTTGCCCAGATACGACCGATGACTGCAGCGACAGTATTTGCAAATGACATCGTGGGTTTGAATATCGCCCTGGGCGAGCAACCGAATATTGAAAAGTCTTTTGAGACCGGAAATATCATCCGCGATGTCGAACCTACCAAAATTGGTGAATTCACAGTCAAAGAAGAGATTATCCCGGTTCGATTCAATGGACGCGCAATCGCTGTGATTTCTCGCCATCGCAATGTGGAGACGATGCGAACGCCTTCTCGATTGGAGTTGAATTATCGTGAGATCGCTAACCACATATATCGAATGGTGGCCGAAGGTAATTTCCCGATTCAGGGGAGCGTTTATCGATCCGAAACGGCGCCAAGAGCCGGCGATGGATTAGTCAGATTAGATGTTGATGGGAAGATCACTTTCGCTAGCCCAAATGCGAGAAGTGCGTTTGGTCGAATCGGTTGGATCAAGGATATGGATGGCCAACACTTTGGTGAGATCCTTGATCAACTCGCAGTCCCAATCCGAGGGAGAGAGCCCCGTGAAGAGAGTTGGCGGGTCGCGATGAGTGGCAAATCTCTCCGTAGGGATGAGTTTGAAAATTCTGATGGCGTTATAGATCTGCTTGCGATACCACTTACTGAATCAGAGATTCGAATTGGCGCGGTCGTGCTTGTCCATAATGTCACTGAGCTACGAAGACGCGACCGAGCTCTCGTGAGCAAAGATGCAACAATCAGGGAGATTCACCATCGGGTAAAGAACAACCTACAAGCGGTTTCAGCCCTTCTCAGGCTGCAATCCCGCCGGACGGAAGATGGATTAGCTCGTTCAGCAATCGAGGAGGCGATTCGACGAATAGCATCTATTGCCCATGTCCACGAGACTTTATCGACCAGCTCTCAAGACAGCGTCCAATTCGACGAAGTTGTGGTCAAGTTGTTAAACAGCGCGTTAGAACTAAGTCAAAGGCCCGATGAGATTGAGCTTCGTAAGAGTGGAGACTTTGGTCTAGTCCCATCACTAATCGCTACACCGTTGGCGTTGGTGTTAACCGAGCTAATTCAAAACGCGCTTGAACATGGCCTAAATGAGCGCGGTAATAAGCTGGAGGTCATCGCGCTTAGGCGCGATGGAAGATTCAAAATCTCAGTTATAGATGATGGAGCGGGCCTAAGTGAAGACTTTGATCTCATGAAGAGCCCCAGCTTGGGATTGGAGATTGTAAGGACTCTTACCGATAATGAACTCTCAGGGGAGTTGCGCTTTATTCGATTGAACCCTGGAACTGAAGCACAGATCGAGTTTGAAATCCACTGACTAGAAATCCACTGACTAGAAATTCACTGATTCGAGTGAATTAAGAGATTTGATTCTGACTTTCAAGCATTCTGGCGCGATGACGTGCCGCTCGACGCTTCATTGCGCGTCGCTCATCTTCAGAGAGGCCACCCCATACTCCAGAGTCCTGACCAGACTCGAGCGCCCACTGAAGGCAGGCTTCGCGGACATCACACTTCATGCAGACTTTCTTTGCCTCTTCAATCTGCGCAATCGCAGGTCCAGTATTTCCGACTGGAAAGAAGAGTTCTGGGTCGACGTGGCGACAGGCAGCTCGATGGCGCCAATCCATACTTAAATCCGCCGACATTCAAGGACCTTTCTTCAAAAACGACCGCGCACGAAGAAGCAAGAACTTAATCGAGCTTTTCTTCCCGAGTGGGAGAGAAGAGAATTCTCTCGCGATATGCCTTCATTCTCAATAGTCTCGAAAGGTGAGTTATCGCTCAGATGCGCCCCCGACAGGATTCGAACCTGTGCACCTGCCTCCGGAGGGCAGTGCTCTATCCCCTGAGCTACGGGGGCTTTCGACAAGGCTATCAGTCAATTCTCATGCCAAGATGTGGGGATGAGCGAGATTTCAATTCAAAAAGCTTATTTCGCCACCGGTTGCTTTTGGGGCGCAGAACGGCGATTCTGGAAACTTGATGGAGTCGTTTCTACCTCAGTCGGATATATGGGTGGAACCAGACCAAACCCCTCGTACGAGCAAGTCTGTACCGGAACTACAAATCACGCAGAAACTGTAGAAGTTGTCTTTGATCCCACCAAGATCACATATGAGCGACTCTTGGAAGAGTTCTGGACTATGCATGATCCGACCTCTTTGAACCGTCAAGGTGGAGATATTGGAACTCAATACCGCAGCGCAATATTCACTACAAATGATGAACAGATGATCAGTGCGGTTAATACTCGTGAAATCTATAACGATGTTCTAAAGAGCCAAGGTTTCGCAGAGATAGTCACTGAGATTCAAGAAGCTGCACCACACACTTATTGGCTAGCAGAGGAGTATCACCAGAGATACCTGGAGAAGAATCCCAATGGTTACGACTGTCACTCATCGACTGGGGTACCGTTTCCGAAAGTGAAGGGTTGATATGGAGCCAGGTTCATTACTACCAAAAATAAATCCACTTACTGGAAAACCTTTCGAGGTCCAGGTAGATGATTCGAAGTTAGAGAGTGAACTCGATCCACTTTCATACGATGTTCTGCGCAAGGCCGGCACTGAGGTGGCATTCACAGGTAAGTATTATGAAACTGAAACTATCGGTGTCTATGAGTGCAAAGCATGTGGGGCTGAATTATTTCGCAGTGAAGAGAAATTCCATTCTGGATGCGGTTGGCCATCTTTCTATGCCCCCAAAGAGGGAGATGCGGTAATACTTTTAGAGGATCGCTCATTGGCACCTCGAATTAGAACTGAAGTTCGGTGCGCAAAGTGCGGTTCACATCTGGGCCATGTCTTCGAGGGTGAAGGTTATGCAGTACCGACCGATCAGCGTTGGTGTATCAATTCAGTTGCGCTCGTTCTAAAGCCTAAAAACTCATAGCCAAAAAGCTAGTCGCCGAAGAACTAGTAGATGGAGTGAGCTCGCCAGCAGTACCAAGCTAGATGGCTTCTATGAGGCGCAAATTTCTTTCCTGCGAGCTCTAGCTCCTCGATTTCGACCTCACGTTTCATCTGATAAAGCTTCTCCCAGCCTCTGCGTACTCCTAAATCGCCGGTGGGCCAGATATCCAATCTCCCCAATTGGAATATTAGGAACATCTCTACCGTCCATCTTCCGATTCCATATAGAGGCAGTAGGGTCGACATGATCTCTTCATCAGACATTCGATTTAGAGATCTGACGGGGATCTCCTTAGATTCGACAGCTCTGGCTAGTTCTAGGATGGAACGGGCTTTGGCTTCGGAACATCCAGCTTTTCGTAACTTAGCCGGGGTTAACTCGGCGAGCCGCTTCGAGTCCAGCTTTCCACCCGAAAGCTCAGCAACTCTGTTGATTATTGTCGCAGCCGCTTTTGTTGAAAGCTGTTGGCTGAGAATCGACTCCGCAAGAGATTCGAAATTAGACTGACTAGAGCGCCTAACTCCGATAGGGGCCGGTCCGAATTTTGAGACAACTTCTTTAAATCTAGGTTCAATCCTGACTATTCGTCGGGCGATTGCCTGAGAATTTTCAGGGGTTATTCGCATGATGCGACCCTAACAGGAACTAGAACGGGACTAGGCAAATCGCGTTCTTGCAGTTATTTTCTGCCCTTGCAGATTTTTACAGTCCCAAAAGGCGCATTTCCAGTTTAGGAGCGGTAAAGGTGTCAGCCAACAAGAACTCAGTCGGCATAAAAGAGGTCGCTACCGAAGCGGGCGTCTCAATTGCGACGGTTTCGCGCGCACTTCGCGGCATGCACCATGTAAACCCAGAGACCCGACGAAAGATTCTTGATGCTGCCGAGAAGTTAAATTATCCAATCCCACAAGCCAACGCTAAGGCTCTCTTTGGTAGAACCAATTCGGTGGGCGTCGTTGCTCCTTACATCTCGCGGTGGTATTTCGCGCAAGTAATCAGCGGAGCAGAACAGGCGCTTCGTGAAGCTGGCCTTGATCTACTCCTCTACAACTTCTCACAGATGAAGGGACGTGAACGTCTCTTCCAGCATCAGTTACTAAAGGGCCGCGTTGATGCGTTAATTGTCATCAGCTTGCCACCAACAGAAGAAGAGTTCGATTCAATGCTGAGCTTAGGAATCCCAATCGCGCTAGTTGGAATGCATCACGAAAAATGTGCCAGCGTTGCAATCGATGATGTTGCTGGCGCGCGAACTGCGACACAACATCTCGTGAATCTTGGACACAAAAAAATCGGTCTGCTTGCTGGTCGACCAGACGATCCATTTGGTTTTAGCGTCCCACAAGATAGGCGGCGCGGTTTCATGCAGGTTCTTGCTGAGAACGGCTTGGAGTGGGTTCCATCAAGAGAGGTCTATGGAGATTTCACCATGCATGGAGCAAGTCGCGCTATGGATGATCTCTTGGCTCGTCCGAATCGACCTACCGCAATCTTTGCTCTATCCGACGAGATGGCGCTCGGAGCGCTACAGGCAATAAAGCGAAATGGATTGAAAGTTCCTGACGACATTTCAATCATCGGCTTTGATGGTCACGAGATGGCGGAATTCTCAGATCTGACGACAATTGAGCAACCAGTTCCTCTAATGGGAGAGATGGCTGCATGGTCAATAATGGAGCGGATGAAGTCTCCAAAGAGCGAACCCCACTCTCTGACGATGCCTACAACGCTAGTTGTAAGAAATTCCACAAGACGCTTGAATCCTGAAGAGCAACAATGAGCGAAAAGTCTTGGTGGCCAAATAGCGCCATCTATCAGGTATATCCACGCTCTTTTCAAGATAGCAATGGCGACGGAGAGGGCGATCTACGCGGAATTCTCTCTCGTATCGACTACTTGAAGTCACTCGGAGTGGATGCGGTCTGGTTAAGTCCTTTCTACAAATCACCGAACCGAGACGGTGGTTATGACGTTGCCGATCCCCGAGATGTCGACCCAAGGTTCGGGAATATAGATGATGTAAAGGCTTTGATTGATGGTATCCATGAAGTGGGGTTAAGGATCATCGTAGATATCGTTCCGAATCACTTCTCAACTGATCATCGCTGGTTTCAGGAAGCGCTCTCTTCGCCAAAGGGTTCGGCGGCAAGAGCGCGATTTCATTTTTATGATGGACGTGGAGAGAATGGGGAAGTTCCGCCAAACAATTGGAACTCTATCTTTGGCGGACCAGCTTGGAGTCGTATCACTGACAAAGATGGAGCGCCGGGGCAGTGGTATCTGCATCTCTTCGACTCTACTCAAGCAGACCTAAATTGGGATAACAGTGATGTCAAGGAAGATTTTGAGAGAACGCTCCGCTTTTGGCTTGATCTTGGAGTAGATGGTTTTCGAATCGATGTAGCGCATGGTCTTGCAAAAGACACCATCTTGAAAGATCACCATGATCCAGAGGCTCTAACCCGAGCGCTGCGACTAGATGTTACTGATATGCCAGAATCGCAGAGAACCGAGTTACTCAGTGATGTTCCATTCTTTGATCGGGAGGGCGTTCACGAGATTTACCGCTCTTGGCGCAAGATTTTCGATTCTTATCCTGGCGAGCGGATCTCGGTTGCGGAGGCTTGGGTGCATCCAAGTTCACGCGCGGCTCGTTATGTCCGAAGCGATGAGTTACATCAGATATTCAACTTCGACTTCTTGGTTGCTCCGTGGAGCGCAAAAACTCTGATACCTGCGATAAAGCGAACACTTCAAGAAGTAGCAGAAGTTTCAGCGCCACCTACATGGGTCCTTTCAAATCATGACTCGCCACGATTAGTGACCAGACTTGGCGGTGGTGAGTTAGGCGAGTGGCGCGCTCGAGCATTTGCGTTGCTTACTCATGCGCTACCTGGCGGCATCTATGTCTTTCAAGGCGAGGAACTGGGACTATCCGATGGAGAGCTCAGCGATGAAGTCAGACAAGATCCGATTTTCTTCCGCACTGAAGGTCGAGACAAAGGAAGAGATGGCGCTCGCATCCCACTTCCCTGGGACTCATCAATCAACTTTGGTTTTAGTAGCGGTAAGCCATGGTTACCGATTCCGTCACAATGGAGTTCGAAGAGAGTTGTTGATCAAGAAAGTGATTCGGAGAGCTCACTTAATTTCTATCGTAAGAGCCTTCGAATCCGAAGCGAACACCCTGCTCTCAAGAGTTCAAGTGATTACGGGATTACCTGGCTCGATGCGCCGGATGGAGTAATTGCTTTCCAGCGCAACCCAGGTTTCGCTCTCTTCGCAAATACGACTTCTGAGGAAGTGAGTATCACGGCTCCTAAAGGAATGAGCCTCCTGCTCGGCTCTAGGCCAGGAGTGCGCCTGGATGGCGAGAGCTTGACCCTTCCGGGCGATGCGACCTGCTGGCTCACAGCGCTTAAGTAACGGAACCGTTAGCGAGTTTCAGCCCATTTTCATGGTCCGGCTTATTGCTTACGCCGGTAAAACCGGAGAAAACTACAGCCAAACTTCCTGGGAGAAACCCGGGAGGTTCCTTTCGAAAGGGGAAGTTACATGACCGCATTTTTGCGGCGTCGTCTAATTTTGGCGACCAGCTTGTTCGCGGCGCTCTCCCTTGTCATCTCTGGATGTGGAAGTTCAGATGAATCGGCAAGTGGTGGAAATTGCGACGCTTACGAGGCTTATAAAGGTTATGAGGGTACTGAAGTCGAAATCTATTCTTCGATTCGTAGCCCAGAAGCCGAGATCTATCAAGAGTCCTTCGCAGAGTTCGAAGAGTGCACCGGTATCACGATTAACTGGAATGGAACTGCTGAATTCGAAGCACAACTTCCAGTCCGTGTAGAAGGTGGAACTGCTCCAGATCTCGCAGTCTTCCCACAGCCAGGTCTACTAAAGGCCATGGTTGCAACGGGCAAGATGTTCCCAGCATCTGATGATGTTTCCGCTGCTGCCGATGAGTACTACGGCGCAGACTGGAAGGCATATGGAACCGTTGATGGCGTCTTCTATGCCGCTCCACTCGGTGCGAACGTCAAGTCATTCGTCTGGTATTCACCAAAGACATTTGCAGACAATGGATGGAGCATTCCAACAACTTGGGCAGAACTACTAGCGCTCTCTGATGAGATTGCAGCTGGTGGCGCTATTCAACCTTGGTGCGTTGGCTTTGGCTCCGGCGATGCAACTGGTTGGGTTGGAACTGACTGGATGGAAGATCTAATGCTTCGTGTAAACGATGCAGCTACCTACGATGCGTGGGTAAATCACACCATTCCATTTAATGATCCAAAGGTTGCTGCAGTTCTTAAGGAAGCAGGAAAGATCCTCAAGAATCCTAAGTACGTTGGAAATGTCCCAGCAATCGCAACAACCACCTTCCAAGAAGGCGGTAAGGGCATTGTTGATGGAACCTGCGCGATGCATCGCCAGGCTTCATTCATCGGTGGAATCTTGAGCGCTGATTACGGCGCAACTATCGTCACACCAGATGACACAACAACTGAGGGTGGAATCACAACCTTCTACTTCCCAGGCGTGACCGCTGATCAGCGTCCTGCCCTCGGTGGTGGCGAGTTTGTTGGTTCATTCTCAGATCGTCCAGAGGTTGCAGCTGTTCAGCTCTACCTAACATCTCCTGAATGGAATAACAAGAAGGCTGCACTTGGTGGCTGGTTCTCAGCTAACAAGGGCCTCGATGTTGCAAATGTCGCTGACCCAGTGAATAAGAATGCTGTTGAGATTCTCAAGAATGCAACAACATTCCGCTTCGATGGTTCGGACGCTATGCCAGCAGCTGTTGGAGCTGGTTCATTCTGGAAGGAAATGACTGCTTGGGTCGCTGAGAACAAGTCTGATAAGGCTGTTCTTGATGCGATTGAGAAGTCCTGGCCGAAGTCTTAATTGGCCAGTAGCTAACCAGTAGTAAAACCAGTAGTAAAAGAGGTGTGGTGGCAGTAAGGTCACCACACCTCTTTTCATAA
>CAZFQY010000007.1:0-35262 GCA_964521265.1 uncultured Clavibacter sp. | reverse complement strand
TAATTGATAGCGAGAGCAGGGGACTGCATGATCGTTTCACCAAGAGCCAAGTCGTAAGGATTCGTCGATAACTAGCGAGGCTTTGGCATCCTCAAATTCTTGGGCATCGGTCCTTTTGGTAGCGGGATATTCATCCCCCCGATAGATTTCAAGCGAGCACGCAATTCTCGCACCTGAACTTTCGATAACTTCTTCGGAAATTTCTTCATGCGTCGCTGCAACTTACGAATTGAAACTTGACCTTCACCGTTTCCTACAACGAGTTCAAAGACTGGAACACCGGGAGCGAAACGCTCCATCTTCCGACGCTCGTCATTGAGAAGTGATCGAAGGGCAGCTCCACCCTCTCCCACAAGGACAATTCCCGGACGACCTACAGCTCGATGCACCATATCTTGATTCTTATTGACGTTGACGGCAGGTGAGACTGTCCAGCCACGACGAATCGACATTAGAACGCTTGCGCCTGCGCCCATCTCGCCTTCGATAGAGGCGTAAGCCGCACTACTTGCCATCCTTGTGAAGTAGAAGAATCCACCGAGCGCTGCGAGTGGGAATGTTACGAAGGCTCCATAGCCGGGTCTACCAAAGTAGGCACCTAGAGCGATTCCGATTCCCCAGAGTGGAAGGAATACCGCAAGACACCGTAGGAATACGAAGGAGTACTCACGTTTCGCTAGCGCATAAGCATCGCGGATAGTTTTAAAGCGCTTCTCGCGGGGCGCTCCATCTTTCTTCTTGCGACCAAACACTTAGATTTCCTTCCTTCGCTCTCGACTCTCTAATTCAACCATCTCCGGAGTAGGAGCGGTGCCACCTAAGCGGGCGGGTGCCCATCTCTGACCAACTGGAGAATCTGGGTATTCATTCTGCGCGTTATCTAAAAGAGTCTGCATCGCGCTCTTTAGTCTAACTAGCGCCACTTCAGCATCCTCAGAGGGTGAGAAATAAAGGGGAGCTCCAATTGAAACGATTATTGGGACGCCCTTTTGCGAGAAGTTTCGCGGCAAGCGTTTAGTCCATAACCTTTGGCTACCCCAAATGATTGTGGGAAGAACCGGGGCGCCTGACTCCATAGCTAATCTGATAACTCCGCTTTTCATTGTCTTTAATTCGAAACTTCGAGAAATCGTTGCTTCGGGAAATACTCCAACAATCTCACCTCGTTTCAGCGCTTTAAGCGCCTCAACAAAAGATGAAGCGCCATTGTTTCGGTCCACGCTGATATGACGCATGCCTCGCATCAGTGGTCCAGCAATAGGATGGTCGAATAGCTCCTTCTTCGCCATAAAGCGAGCCAAGCGATTTGAATCAAGTAGGGCAGTTCCTGCAATTGCAAAGTCAAGGTAGCTAACGTGATTCATCGCCAGAAGAGCAGATCCTGATCTCGGTACATGCGCTTGACCGTGAAATCTGAAATCAAGATCTAGGTAGCGCCAGAATCCTTTGAATCCTTGAATGAAGGGACGATAAACAAGTTCGGCCATTTCTCTCAGCCGTTCAGTGCGCCAGATCTTGCTGCCGATGCTTCTTTGTAAAGTCGGCCAGCTCTATAACTTGAGCGAACGAGTGGGCCGCTCATTACTCCAAGAAAACCAATCTCCTTCGCTTCAGCCGCAAGCTCAACGAATTCATTCGGCTTTACCCAGCGCTCAACCGGATGATGGCGAGGCGATGGACGAAGATACTGAGTGATGGTGATCAGATCACAGCCTGCGCCATGGAGATCAATTAATGCTTGTGATACTTCCTCGCGCGTTTCACCCATTCCAAGGATTAGATTCGATTTTGTAATTAGACCGAAAGTTCGAGCCTGATTGATTACATTTAGTGAGCGCTCATAATTGAACGCTGGCCGGATGCGCTTGAAAATCCTTGGAACTGTTTCGAGATTGTGAGCGAATACTTCAGGTCTAGATTCAAATACTTCCTGTAACAGGCGTGGATTTGCGGAGAAATCTGGAGCCAACATCTCGACGCCGCAGCCCGGAACGGCAGCGTGGATCGCTCGAATTGTTTCGGCATAGAGCCAGGCGCCCTCATCTTCGAGATCATCACGAGCTACTCCGGTGACTGTCGCGTATTTCAATCCCATGCTCTTAACTGATTCAGCGACTCTCCTTGGTTCGTCTCGATCCAAAGGTTCGGGCTTTCCAGTATCGATATTGCAGAAGTCGCACCGACGGGTGCACTGTTCTCCGCCGATTAGGAAGGTCGCCTCGCGATCCTCCCAACACTCGAAGATGTTTGGACAGGCCGCTTCCTGGCAAACCGTATGAAGTCCTTCTCGTGAGACTAGAGAACGAAGGGCTGTGTATTCGGGACCCATGTGCGCCCTTGTCTTAATCCATTCAGGTTTTCTCTCAATCGGAACCTCGGCATTACGTGCCTCAATGCGAAGTAACTTACGACCCTCCGGAGCGACCATCAGTTTGCCACCTTAGCCAAGGCTTCATAGAGATGACGTTCCAAAACCGGGAGCACCTCTTCAACGGATGGTGCAGGATTCAATTCATTGGAGAAAGAAGTAACCCCTGCGTCCGCAATTCCACATGGAACAATTTTCTCGTAGTAAGAGAGGTCAGGATTCACGTTTAGTGCGAATCCATGCATAGTTACACCACGAGCAACACGAATCCCAATCGCCGCAATCTTTCGATCGCCCCGTGAATCTCTAATCCAAACTCCTGAGCGCTCGCAATATCTCTCAGCCGCGATTGCGAACTCTCTGCAGACTTCAATCAATGAGTTCTCTATCTCGCGGACGAACCCCACGACATCGAAAGAGTCTCGTAGCTTCACAATTGGATAACCAACGATCTGGCCCGGTCCGTGGAATGTGATCTTTCCACCTCTATCGACATCTATAACGCGAGAACCATCTAGAGGGCGCTCGCTATCCAAAGTTCTTCTTCCTGCAGTAAAGACAGGAGGATGTTCCAATAGAAGAAGAGTGTTTGGACGGGTACCGTCTGCGACTTCATTATGAAACTGCCGTTGGATCTCCCAGGCTTCTTCATATTCAACAAGGCCCAAACGCTTTAGGGCTACAGGTGCTGTAGTCAAAGACACGGGACTAGCCTACTTTCGAAGGCTCAATTCAGCGCACTTCTCCTAAGATAGCCCGTTATGAGTATCACATCTGAGAAGGTCATGCGTAGTAGGGCAAGAAAAGGGCTTTGGTTAGCCATCATCACGATTATCGTTTGGATGGCAGTCGGAGGCTTCTCCGGTCAGGCCTTCTCGAAGATCTCCGATGTCCAAGAGAATGACAATGCAGCGTTTCTCCCAGATAGTGCAGAAGCAACCGAGGCAGGAAAGTTAATCGTCAAGTTCTCGGATCAATCTCTTGATCTTCTTCCGACGCTTTTGATTCTTGTCGGAGACCTCAACCCTGCTACTAATCCCGAGAAGTTTGCGGAGGTGAACGCCTTTGCCCAAACACTGGGGGAGCGGATATTGCCACAATCAGGAGAGCCGCTATCGAAATACTTCGCTCCGGGAATTCCTATTCAAGCGATTCCTTCACAAGATGGCAAAGCGGTTCTAATCAACGTTCAGATCGATTCTGGTATCGCCGGTGAGAATATCGGCGAAGAGCCGGCTCTTCCAATGATTATTGAATTCATTAGAGAGAGTATGAAGAGTGAGATAGAAGGAGTTGACTCCCACGTAACAGGTCCGGGCGGAATCTTTGCTGACCTTTTTGATGCTTTTGGTTCAATTGATACAACACTTTTACGAACCACCTTGATTGTCGTTGCGATCATTCTGATTCTTGTCTACAGATCCCCGGTTCTGTGGATCATCCCGCTTCTTAATGCGGGTATCGCACTTGGTTTTGCGACCATGATTGTCTACTACTTGGCGAAGAACAACATCGTTGATTTGAATGGCCAAACCCAAGGAATTCTCGATGTCCTGGTGCTGGGCGCCGCCACGGATTACGCGCTTTTACTTATCTCGCGATATCGAGAGGAGCTTCACCGTTACGAGTCTCGCTACGAAGCGATGCGAAAAGCGTGGCGCGGAGTCGTCGAACCGATCCTCGCATCAGGCACAACTGTGGTTGCGGGATTGATGGTCCTGTTGCTTAGCGACTTATCTAGCAACCGAGGACTAGGTCCAGTTGGCTCAATCGGAATCGTTGCTGCGATGCTCGCATCGCTCACTCTGTTACCTGCTTTAGTTGTCGTTTTTGGCCGTTGGGTTTTCTGGCCGAAAGTACCGAGATTCGATCACGCTGATGAGAAGCTATCTGGTTTCTGGTCGAAAGTCGGTTCATTTGTTGATCGCAAGCCGAGATCTATAGCGATTTCAGTATTTCTTGTTCTTCTGGTCTTTGCGGGATTCTCGACAACTCTCAAGAGCGACGGGTTGGCACAGACCGAAGCGTTCACCTCAAGAACTGATTCAGTAATCGGTCTTGAGAAACTTGGAGAGCACTTCCCGAGCGGTGAAGGTACTCCAGTTGAGATTGTCGTTGATGTTGAGGATTTGGCAGCAGTCTCATCGGCAGTACGAGCTATTCCAAACGTCGCAAATGTGACGCCGGTCTTCATCCAAGATCCCGTTACTCGCCAGCCAACCGCAGATTTGAAGGTTGTTGATGGCAAGGCTCTCCTGTACGCGACCCTGGATGTACCAGCAGATTCCACAGAGGCCAAAGAATTGATCCCTCTTATTCGTGAAGCGAGCAAGGACGTTGATGAGAATGTCTTGGTTGGTGGTCAAACTGCGATTAGCTATGACATCGACCAATCATCTAAGCGTGATAATCGCGTAATCATCCCGATTGTCTTGTTATTGATCGCGATAATCCTAGGACTTCTCTTGCGAAGTATTTTTGCAGCAGGATTATTACTTGGAACTGTAGTTCTATCCTTTTTTGCAACGCTTGGGGTCTGTGCGCTGGTCTTCGAAAACGTCTTCGGCCATGCAGGTTCTGATCCTTCATTCCCACTCTTCGCCTTCGTCTTTCTTGTCGCGCTAGGAATCGACTACAACATTTTCTTAATGACAAGAGTTCGTGAAGAAGCGCTTACTATCGGGACTCGGGCTGGAATAATTAAGGGCCTGACTGTTACCGGTGGAGTTATCACTTCAGCTGGAGTTGTCTTGGCAGCCACCTTCGGCGTCCTCGGAATCCTGCCTTTGGTATTCCTCGCTCAACTCGGTTTTGCAGTTGCATTCGGTGTTCTACTCGATGCGATCGTGGTTCGATCTCTCTTGGTCCCTGCGCTGGTAAAAGTGATAGGACCCAAGATCTGGTGGCCTTCGAAGTTGCAGCACGAGAATAAATAGAGCCTAAGAATGCGAGTTGGGCTCATTGGATATGGGCTGGCGGGTCGCTACTTTCACGCCCCTCTTCTCCAAGCCGCAGGCTTCTTTGTTGCTGCAATTGCTTCGCGTTCGATTGATAAGCGGGGAGTGGCTCATAGTGAATTTCCACTTGCAACGATACTTGCAACGGCTGAAGAGCTAGTCGCTGAAGATCTGGATCTTGTTGTAGTCGCATCCACAAATGAGGTCCATAGCGCTCACGCAAAGTTAGCAATCGACTCTGGAATTCCAGTTGTCGTAGATAAGCCAATGGCGCTGGATTACTACGAGACGGCATCACTCTTCGATTACGCCGATTCTAGAGGCGTCCCAATTACAGTTTTCTTCAATCGCCTCTTCGATAGCGACACACTTACAATCAAAGAACTGATCAAGGGCGGCGATATCGGTGACATTTTCAGATATGAATCCCGGTTTGAGAGATTTCGACCTGAACTAAACTCCCAGTCGTGGCGAGAAAATACCCCCTCAGATTTGGGTGGCGGGTTATTGCTGGACCTTCAAACTCATCTCGTCTCTATTGCTTTAGATCTATTCGGTCCCGCTTCACTGGAGTTCGCATCGATTAGGCAAATTCGGGGCGGCGTTGATGACGATGTGCTCTTGGTGCTCAAACATGGAACAGGCGTGGATTCCTACCTTTCGGTGAGCGCTATCGCAGGATCTCCTGGACCAAGAGTGAGAATGCATGGCAGGACTGGCTCGCTCACCGTTAAGGAACTAGACCCTCAAGAAGGACTCTTGCGTTCTGGTTTAAAGCCTCTCTCAACAGGCTGGAGTGACTCGAGTTCAGCCACATGTGAGTGTCGTATCCATAAGGGAGCTGAGTCCTTCAACTATCGAGGCGTGCCAGGTAATTACGTTGCCTTTTACAATCAAGTCAAAGATGCTCTTGAAGGGGCGGCGGTAATGCCGGTGTCACGCGAGTTTGCCTTGGATGTAGCAAGGATTTTGGATCGCGCCCGCGAGATGGACATCCGCTTAAATGGTTAAGAGGGTTCTCGTCGTTGGAGCTGGCTGGGCCGGCTTAAACGCTGCTCGCGTATTGAGTGAAGCGGGCTATGAAGTGAAGCTCTTGGAGAAGAGTGATCGTGTAGGCGGTCGAATTACTACTGACTATGTTGATGGCTTCACTTTAGATCATGGCTTTCAAGTGATAAATCCCCATTACGCTGAGTTACGCGAGACTAAGGCGCTTGAAGGTATCGAATTTAACCTACTCCCTAAAGGTCTTGATATTCGCAGCGGTATTGAAACGAAACGAGTCGGAGACTTTAGGCGTGATCTGCGATATCTAAAGAGCGATCTTGATCCAAGCCTTGGTACGGTGAAGGAGAAATTAGCTTTCCTCCGTTATCTCTACGGCAAGAGCCCTGATACTGATTTTCAATCAGCCATGGTTGATGCCGGAACTTTCTACTTTAAAGTTTTGAAACCATTCCTAGATGGTGTCTTTCTTGTAGATAGTGATCGTGTTTCAAATCGCGTTGCACGTGAACTCATCCATTGGTTTATAAAAGGCGCACCGGGGTTACCAAGTGGTGGCGTAAGGCAGGTATCTGAATCGCTGGCGGCTGGACTCGATATTGAATTCGGGTCAGAAGTTGTTTCAATCTCTAAAGACCGAGTGGTTACTAAAGGTGGAAGTGAAGCCGCAGATGCAGTAGTTCTTGCCACCGATCCAGTTACAGCCTGCAGGTTAATCGGAATTGAGGCTCTGGCTATGAACGCTTCGCAAACTTGGTACTACAAGTTGCCCAAAGGCGCGGTAACGAGTAACCATCTTCGAGTTGGCGGCACAGGTCCAATCGTTAACACAGTTGCCCTATCAAATGTGGCTAGCAGTTACGCACCTGCTGATAGCTCTCTCATAGCTGCGACAACGCTCGGCTTTGTAGATGAATCTGAGGTTCGAGCGCATCTGAGCTATCTCTGGGAAGTAGATGGCTGGGAGTTGATAAAGAGTTACAAGCTTCCTCATTCGCTACCGTTCCACGGCGTCGGAAAACCACTGGTATCAGAAGTACTCTCCGAAAAAGGCATCTATCTTGCGGGGGATTGGCGAGCTACGCCATCTCAGCAAGGCGCTTTATTGAGCGGAAGATTGGCGGCGCGAGCTGTTATTTCTCATTTATGAGCGCTGCAAGTGCTGGCGCTAAATGTGGATAATCAAATTCAAACCCGGAATCAGTTAACTTCTTTGGCAGTACTCGCTTCGACCCAAGAATTTCAGATGAGAATCCACCCAAAGCTATCTTTAACGCAATACTAGGAACTGGAATCAGGGCAGGGCGACGGAGAGCGCGAGCAAGGGCTGCTGTGAACTCTTGATTTGTTGCCGGATTCGGCGAGACCAGATTTATAGGACCTTCTAAATCTTTCTCGAGAAGGTAACAGATAGCTTTAATCTGATCGTGGAGAGTTATCCAAGACCACCACTGTTTTCCATTACCTAACTTTCCGCCGATTCCCAATTTAAAAAGCGGCAACATCTTTCCGAGGGCCCCACTAGTGGGCTCTAAGACGAGGCCGGTGCGTATCTTCACAATTCGAGTACCTGAAGCGGTATCAGCCGCCGCCTCCCACTCCTTGCAGACAGCAGCTAAGAAATCGTCACCAGGACGATCTTCTTCGGTAACCGATCTGTTGCCAGTCTCTCCGTACCAGCCGATCGCGCTTGAGGAGATAAATACTTGAGGTTTTAGTTTTCCAACAGCGGTTGCGATCGTATTAGTACCGAGGAGTCTCGAATTCAAAATTTCTGCTTTGTATTTCTTGCTCCAACGTTTATCTCCGACATTTGCGCCAGCAAGATGGATTACCGCATCCACTCCCTCTAATGGAGCGAGATCGACCTCACCCGTCTTTGGGTTCCAAAAGACTTCATCAGGTGAAACAACGGGGCGCCTTACCAGGCGTTGGACCGTGTGACCTTCCGCTTTAAGGTGACCAAGAAGGGCTGATCCGATCATTCCGGATGCACCGGTGATCGCAATTCTCTGTGGAAGTGCCACGAGTCTCCTCTAAAGTCCGAGATCAGATTCGAAACGACCCTCTTCAAGTCGTTCCTTTAGTGTGGTCAAGAATCTTGCAGCATCAGCGCCATCAACAATCCGGTGATCGTAGGAGAGTGCGAGGTAGACCATAGAACGAATCGCAATTGTTTCGCCGCCATCTTCACCCTTAACAACCATTGGTCGCTTTACGACTGACCCAACCCCAAGAATTCCAACCTGAGGTTGATTAATAATCGGCGTATCGAAGAGCGCGCCCCGTGAACCTGTATTTGTGATGGTGAAAGTTCCGCCACCAAGTTCATCCGGAGAGATCTTGTTCTCACGGGTGCGTTGAGCAACGTCGACAATCCTCCGTGCGATACCTCCCATATTCAAATCGCCGGCATCTTTGATGACTGGCACGAGGAGTCCCCGCTCAGTATCCACCGCAATTCCAAGATGTTCTGCACCGTGATAAGTGATCTCGTCACCTTCTACTGATGCATTTAAAACTGGATGAACTTTCAGAGCTTCACAGACAGCAACTGCAAAAAATGGGAGGAAACTTAACTTCACACCCTCGCGCGCTTCGAATGTTGACTTGGCTTTCTCTCGTAACCTTGCGATCTTGGTTATATCGACTTCAACCACAGTGGTTAGTTGCGCGCTGACTTGTAGTGATTCCAGCATTCGTGCAGCAATAACCTTACGCAGGCGAGTCATTGTCACCTTGGTACCGCGAAGTGGCGAGACTGCTACAGGCGCTGCACTTCTTGTTGGAGCTGCAGAGGGTGCGGGCGCTTGAGAAGCAACCGGCGCCGCAGTTGCGCGCGGAATCGCCGCCATGACATCTTCTTTACGAATCCGTCCGCCAACCCCGGTTCCCTTAACTTTTGCTAGATCAACGCCATTTTCGGCAGCAAGTTTTCGCACGATCGGCGTTACATAGGAATCATCTAGCGCTGACGGTTTCGGAATAAGTGGAGGAGGCGTCTGAGGTGGAGTTGGAACTGGTTTAGGCGCACTCTGAACTGGTGCACTCTGAACTGGTGCTGGCGTTGGAACCGGCGCAGGAGCTGTAGGAGCGGGAGTGGAGACAGGAGTCGCAGACCCTGATCCGATAGTCGCCAGTCGAGCTCCGACTGGGACCGTTGAATCCACTGCTACATCTATCGAAAGAAGTGTTCCTGAGGAGGGAGCTGGGATTTCGGTATCAACTTTGTCGGTAGAAACTTCGAGCAGAGGCTCATCGGCTACAACCTGATCTCCGACTGACTTTAACCATCTTGTTACGGTTCCTTCAGAAACTGATTCACCAAGTGCTGGCATTACAACAATGGTTGCACCGACAGAACTGCTCGCAGCAGGTGCAACGTTAGCAACCGGCGCCGGAGTCGGTGTTGCAATTGGAGTTGGCGTTGCAATTGGAACTGGCGTTGCGACGGGCGCAGGGGATGGGGTTGTTGCTGCAGGGGATGGTGTTGAGGGAACAGAAGCTGACGCGGATCCATCTGCGATAACAGCTAACTCAGCTCCAACGAGAGCCACCTGATCGACGGCAACGACGATTTTCTGCAGAACTCCTGCAGCAGGCGATGGGATCTCAGTATCTACCTTGTCAGTCGAAACTTCTAACAACGGTTCATCGAGAGCGACTTGGTCTCCCTCTTTTTTGAGCCAACGAGTGACTGTTCCTTCCGTGACGCTTTCGCCGAGGGCTGGCATCTTCACCGAAAAAGTCATCTCTTCCTCTCTATTTCGCTTCTGAGATTCCCAGTTGCTAGACCACTAGATCTAAGGGCGAGTTTATCCATGCGCATGGAGTGGTTTTCCAGCCAACGCGAGGTGTGCCTCTCCCATCGCCTCTGAGAGCGTTGGATGAGCGTGTATTAACGGGGCCACATCGAAGGCATCAGCCTGCCAATTGAAAATCAGCTGGGCTTCAGCAAGTAGTTCTCCAACTCGTGAACCGACCATATGGATTCCAAGAACCGGACCATTCTTAGCTGAAACTAATTTGATGGATCCGGCGGTCTTCAAGATCTGCGCCTTTCCATTACCAGCCAAGTCATAATTCAATTCGACTACGTCGTAACCCTTTGCTTTTGCGGCTGCAGTTGTGAGTCCAACAGAGGCAACTTCGGGCTCAGAGTAAGTGACTCTGGGAACACCGTCGTAATTGATCGGGCGCGGATTCAATCCAGCAATCTCTTCGGCGACCAAGATTCCCTCCGCAAATCCAACATGCGCAAGCTGTAAAGTCGGAATCAAATCTCCGACAGCCCAGATACCAGGAACGCTAGTGCGACACTTCTCATCGACAATGATGTAGCCGCGATCCATCTTTATGCCTTGCTCTTCATAACCAAGGTTTGCCGATACCGGACCACGTCCTACCGCTACGAGAAGAACTTCTGCATTGAATGTCTTTCCATCTTCTAGCGTCACGACCACGCCGGAATCGTTCTTTGCGACGCTCTTGAACTTTGTGCCAAGTTCGAAGTTAATACCACGCTTACGGAAGGCTCTCTCTAATTGCTTGCTCGATGATTCATCTTCAAGAGCAATTAGATGCGGCAGCGCTTCGATGATCGTAACTTCAGCACCAAAAGATTTCCAGACCGAAGCAAATTCGCAGCCAATTACTCCACCGCCAAGAACAATCACAGACTTTGGAACATAACCAAGGTGCATTGCGTGATCGCTAGTCATCACACGGGTTCCATCTATTTCAAGACCAGGAAGGGATTTAGCGTAGGAGCCAGTGGCTAGAACAACATGCTTACCGGTGTAACGCTGACCGTTAACTTCAACGGTGTCTCTTGCGACAAGTTTGCCGGAGCCTTCGATGTATGTGACGTTACGTGATTTGACCAGACCTTGAAGACCTTTGTGGAGCTTTGAGATTACGCCATCCTTATAGTTATTTACCCCTGCCATATCGATGGCTTTGAATTCAGCCTGTACTCCGAAATCAGATGCGTGGCGTGTGTTATCAGCTATCTCACCTGCATGAAGAAGCGCCTTTGTCGGGATACAACCTCGATGAAGACAGGTACCGCCTAGTTTGTCTTTTTCAATCAACGCGACATTCAGTCCGAGTTGAGAAGCTCGTAGGGCGCATGCGTAACCGCCACTACCTCCGCCGAGAATAACCAGATCAAAATTCGCCACACTAACCTCTTGTTTTCACTCGAACTTCTCTACTTGTGTTTGCTCTACTTGTGCTTGCCAATCGAGATAGGGCATATCTTGCCAGTTTCAACGGCCAGCTAGGTCCTCCGCAAATGCGAGGAGAGTGCGAAGTGCGACACCTGTTCCGCCTACGGTTGTGTAGCCGTGAGGCTTAGATTCGTTATAGGCAGGCCCGGCAATGTCTAGATGGAGCCAAGGTAGTTCAGGAGAGACGAAGTCCTTCAGGAACAATCCCGCCACAAGCATGCCTCCCATCCGCTCTCCGATATTCGCAATATCTGCGACTGGAGAATCAAGAGAGGCTCGTAACTCCTCCGGAAGTGGCATTGGCCAGAACTGCTCTCCAGAGCGTGAGACTGTATCCAAGAATTGATCTCGTAACTTCTCATTATTTGTCATTACGGCGCTCGTCCGAGTTCCAAGGGCCACAACTTGAGCACCAGTAAGTGTTGCCACGTCAACTATGGCGTCTAACTTGCGACCTTTACTACCGACCTCAGCTGCCTTTACCAATGCGTCGGCGAGAATCAAACGTCCCTCAGCATCCGGATTCAATACTTCGACAGTCTTTCCACCATAGATAGTGATGATGTCACTTGGTCGAGTGGCGGTGTCGCTGACCATGTTCTCGGCGAGTGGTGCCCAAGCATCGATTTCTATCGGAACTTTCAATTCAGCAATCGCGAGAATCGCCGCTGATACCGCTGCGGCACCACTCATATCTGACTTCATGGCTTCCATACCTTGTGCAGGTTTCAAAGCAAGTCCACCTGTATCAAAGGTGATTCCTTTGCCAACATAGGCGAGACGCTTCTTTGCGCCCTTCGGGCGATACGAGATGTGTAGCAATCTTGGAGGATTGGCTGATCCCTGACCAACACCGATGATTCCTCCGTATCCCAATTTCTTTAATTGCTGTTCATTGAGGATTTCGACTTTGAGTGAGAGCTTCTTGGCCAACGGCTGGAATCTGGCGCAGAAGGTCACAGGATTAAGGTGACTTGGAGGAGTGTTTACTAAGTCTCGGACAAGATGGCTGTACTTCGCGATAACTTCAGCGCGATTAAGCAGGTCCTGTATCTGTTTGTCTTTCGCAAAACTTGTATGCACCTCGATTTTTTGTAGCGGTGACTTCCGGTCTGACTTTGTTGATCCGCGGAATTCATCAAATGCATATGAACCTAAAAGGGCTCCCTCTGCAATTGCTGCGACTTCTTCACGGGTCTTGTGCGGCAAGGCAAAAGTTGCACTCTTCTGCCCTAATAAGGAACGCGCTGCCGCGCCTGCAGCTCTGCGAAGAACCTCGTGTGAGATCTCTCCACTTCCCAGGCCGGTTAGGAGTATTAATCTCGTACTCTCACCGGGCAACTTAATAACTTCATCTGCAGCGCCCGTTGCGCCCATGTCCTCTAAAGCCTCGAGGATTGCAGAAGTGTTGAACTTTATGCCGCTTGTGAGGACTGTGAGTTTTTTCTTCTCATCCCGCTTTAGAGCGAGGACCAATACATCAGCAGTCAATTGAGCATCTGTCGCGCGAATAGTTGGGGTCATTGCGCTAGGTTATTGGAGTGATGAATCCCGCGCCATTGAGACAATCACCGATAGATGATTTTCATCGGAACGCCCGGGCGAAGCTTGCTGATTTTGGTGGCTGGGAGATGCCTATCGAATATCCCCAAGATTCCGGCGGGGGAGTGCTCAACGAACATGCCGCAGTGCGCGAACGAGTCGGGCTATTCGACGTATCTCATCTTGGAAAAGCTCGGGTCACAGGACCGGGGGCTCTTGAGTTTTTGAATAGATGCGTAACCAATGACCTCGAACGGATCGGTGACGGTCAAGCTCAATACAACCTCCTCTGTGACGATGGCACCGGCGGGGTCATCGATGATTTGATCGTCTATCGACGCAGTGCAGAGAATTTTTTTCTAGTTCCAAATGCCGCAAATACTTCCGAGGTCGTTGCCCGAATCAAAAAAGCGGCACCTATCGGCATAACTGTCGAGAACCTTCACATCGAGTATGCGGTCTTTGCCCTACAAGGGCCGCTCTCTATTGATGTATTAAGGGCATTGAATGTCGATCCATCCATCGAATATATGTCTTTCGAAGAAACAACAATCGTCGGAAAGAAAGTCATCATCTGCAGGACCGGTTACACAGGTGAAGTTGGATTCGAAATTCTTCCTAAATGGAGTGAAGCACGAGCAGTTTGGGATGCGATTCATCTTGAAGTAAAACGAGTTAGTGGATTAGTAGCTGGTCTCGGCGCCCGCGACACCTTGCGAACTGAGATGGGTTATCCCCTCCATGGCCACGAGTTATCGCTCGCGATCTCACCAGTACAAGCAAGTGCCAGTTGGGCGGTCGCTTGGCGTAAGTCTGACTTTTGGGGCCGTGATGTTCTCATAAGCGAGAAGGAGTCAGGAGCTGTAAGAACCTTGCGCGGATTGACCTTCTTGGATCGAGGTATTCCGAGGGCCGAGATGGCTGTGTATCAAGATGGTCGCGAAGTCGGCCGAACAACAAGTGGCACCTTTTCTCCCACTCTCAAGCAAGGCATTGCATTGGCTCTACTAGCAAGCGAGGTTGCTCTCGGCGAGGAAGTCGAAGTAGATGTCCGCGGAAAACGGGTAAGAGCAAAAGTAGTTAAACCGCCCTTTGTTCCTTCAAGAGTTCGTTAGCAACTCTCCAGTTTGCAACTGAATCAAGTTTGGATTTCGCCCTTTTAAAGGCACCTAAGACCGGACGAGCAGTAATCATGATGAGAGTTGCCGTTATTAATGCTCGCGGTAAATCCCATGAAAGGGCTGTAGCGAAATGGAATGTTATAAACCTTCCCAGATTCTCAGAGACGGCAGCCCCTGGAAGATATGAGAGTTGGGTATCACTACCTAATAGCCATGGCCAGAGTTGTAGATCCATCAAGACTCCAAAAAGAAATGCGGCAATCACGCCGTAGAGCATTAAAAGTGCTCGTTCAATTCTGAATGAGAGGTTCTTGGGTATCAGGCCAACTCCAATAGCAATCCAGCCAGCAGCAAGTGCCTGGAATGGTAGCCAAGGGCCAATTCCACCTGTGATGAGTGCGCTTACAAGAATTGAGAGGATCGCAATAACGAATCCCAATTGAGTTCCGAGGGCACGGGCGGCAAGAATTAGGAGAAACCACATCGGTTCGATTCCCACAGCACCCGCTCCTAGTAAACGCAAAGCAGAGATAAGGGCAACGAGCACTGCAACTATTGCGACAGTTTTGCTATCTAGTAATCGTGCATTTATTTGTAGGGCCAGGATAGAGACTGCAACTATTCCAAAGATGGAAGCGAGCCATGTAGCTTGACTCAATTCAGCCAGACCGAAGCTATTGATATCGATGAAGAGCGGCCAAGTAAAAAGTGTTAGGCCCAGCAGGTTGGTGAGAATGAATAGAAGATTTGAGGTGAATTTCATCGCTCGAGAGCTTCCTTAACTTCATTTACGGTTAGAAGCCCCTTATCTGGCAGCGCCTTTGCAACTTGGGGAGCGAATGCTGGAGAGGCCGTTAAAGCTTCAGCCACATTTCCATCAGATATTAATTCTCCATCCGCTATAAAAAGGACTCTGTCAGATAGTTCCGCAACCAACTCGACATCATGTGTTGCTAGCAAAACAGTACGATCGCTAGCGGCAATCTCTTTAAGGATTTTCACCAATTTTTTCTTCGCTTCATAATCAAGGCCTCGAGTAGGTTCATCGAGGACAATCACCCTCGGATGTGCTGAGAGAAGGATGCTTATAGCTAGCGTCAACTTCTGTCCTTCGGATAAATCTCGTGGATGAATCGAGTTCGGAACCTCTCCGATCAAACTAGTGAAGATGCCTAGGGTCTTTCCTTCCTCGCAACCATTGTCTATATCTGCACGCTTGCATTCTTCGGCGATCGTGCTTTCAATCAACAGGTCGCCAGGCTCTTGCGGTACATACCCAACCGAAGTGATCAATTCCTTTGAGTTAAAGGTGTTTGGATTCCGTCCCAAAACACGCACATTGCCTGCGGTTATGGGCGAGAGCCCCACAAGCGATCTAAGGAGCGTGGATTTACCTGCTCCATTTCTACCCATCAGAGCTACGATCTCGCCAGACTTGATCTGTAAGGTGATGTCACGTAACGCGTACTCAGATTCGCCATCTTCATAGGCACAAGTCAGGGACTCGACTTCAATTACAGTCTCACCAGTCCGCTGAGGAATAGAGGGTTGCATATTCGGCACTTCAAAGGTGGAACGACGGAACTCTCTGACGGTGAGAGGAATCTCTTTCATCCCCGCAACCCTTGCTAACTCAACAAGCGGGGGAGCGATATGCGACGTAGTGAGAATGTCGCGCGTGGTACCAAGCTGAATATCTCTGCTCCCATTTATGAGAAGAATCCGATCTACAAATTGAATTACTCTCTCTAGCCGATGCTCAGCGATGATTATTGTCAGACCCAGATCGTGAACTAATCGATGGAGGATTGAGAGAACCTCTTCGGCAGCTATTGGATCGAGTGCACTAGTCGGTTCATCCAGAAGGAGGACTTTTGGCTGCGTGACCAGGGCGGCAGCAATTGCAACTCGCTGCTGTTCGCCACCACTAAGAGTTGATATATCTCGATTTCGAAGAGGTGCCAGCGCGAGTAAATCAAGGACCTCTTCAACGCGCTTGCGCATAACTTCAACAGAGACTCCAAGCGTCTCTAAAGTGAATGCGATTTCATCTTCAACAATCTCGCAAACAAAACTATTGATCGGGTTTTGGGGAACGACGCCGACTACATCTGAGAGTTCGCCGGGTCGTAAGAGTCGAGTTGATCTCCCAGCAACTTCGATCTCTCCACTGAGAATTCCACCTGTGTGGTGAGGTACCAGTCCATTCATTAAACGGAGAATGCTGCTCTTGCCAATTCCGGTTTCTCCGATGACAAGTACAAATTCCCCTTCGGTGAGCTTAAAGCTCAAATTCTCAATTATGGTCTGCTCGGAATTGGGGTAAATGAGTGAGACATTCTTGAATTCAATCATCGCAAAACCGCCGGGGATATGACGCAGGCGAAGAGGATCGAAGCAATTAGATAAGGATTCAGTGAAACCGAAGGGAGAAGAGTTGCGGCATATAGTGCCGGTAAGAGCGCAAAGCTGTCGAAGGTCTTCCATCTAATGGGCTTGTAGCGAGTCGGTTGGCGATGCACCCCATAGCCACGCGCCTCCAGCGCAGCTGCTAGATCTAGCGATCTGGACATAGTCTCCTCGAGAACTGGAGTACCAATTCGCAGCCAACTCTTGGAACCTTTCGCAGATTGACCTCGTAGATGTTGCGCTTGTCTGATTCGAGTGACGCTGTCGGCAAATTGTGGCGTCAGTTTTGTTGCAAGGGCTGTTGCTAATCCGACCCCGTACAACTTCCGAGGAATCACTTTCAATATCTTTGTCGGCGTCGTAAGCGAATTCGCCGCCCCAAAGAGCAAGATGAGCGCTGCAAAGATAAGTGCTTCTCCGAGTGCACCGGCGAGTCTCTGTGTAGTCACCTCTCCGCCTAAGCGAATTCCCACTAGGAAATCAGGGAGTGGTATCTGTGGAATCGAGAAGAGAATCTGACCCGGCATAGGTACGCCGATGACTATCGCAAAAAAGAGCCGTATTAAGATCGCAATTAAGGCCAGTCTCAGCGCTAGTTGAAAGGTTTGCTTACGAACTAGCTTCTTAGGCATAGCTCGAAGCAAGGCCACCGAGGCAAGGATCGTGGTTAATGAGAAGAGAGACCCATCCAATCTGATTACAGCAGTGACGAGCAGGGTTGCCCATAACCAGAAGAAGATTGGATGGATCTGCATTTACGTCTATTTCTTACGACGACGTACAGCAACTAGTCCAACAAGGAGAGCGATAATTGCAAGCGCGAGCAGCGCGGGGGTATTGCCCGAATCAGAATCAGCTACTGTCTCGGCAGTTGGCGCTGCGTCAGCAACCGGGGCGGTCAAGATGCTCATATCGATCTCGGCCCCACATTCTTCAGCGGGATAACCTGCGATTGCGCAGATTAGACCTGATTCAGCCGCGCGAACATCGAGTACCGCTTCAACGACATCTAGACCTACAGAACCTTCCGGTACTACGACGCAATCAGAGAAGAATTCGCGGGGAGTCTCACCGGCTGGAGCAATCTCAGCTACTCCGAAGTCGACCACCAACCCAACTCGAACCTTGCCAGCAACTTGTGAAACTTCACCACAAAGAGCCGCAAAATCAGGGTCCATCATCGGAGCTGTTGCCGGGATGTCTGTGCCGCTTGCGGTGAAGGTCCATCCTTCAACGTCACCATCTTTAACTTCGACAGATGGTCCAGTCATTGCAGCGGTCCATGTTGTTGCACCAGCTGGAGCTTGAAAATATCCCCAATATCTGTAACCAGTCTCAGCTTTTGCGACTGTAGAGAAGAGAATGGGTGAGAAAAGTGAAACGAAAAGAAGGGCTACTGAAAACGAAATTGACTTCTTGAACATGTGAACCTTTCATAAAGAAAGAGAGCTCACGATGGCGAAAAAAAATCTCCGCCCCGCAAACCTCGACGGGTGGTCAATTGGTGATTCGACGTGTTGGTAATCCGACTTACGCTAGAGCAGCGTTCACGGTTGCGGGTCAGCGTCGGATTTTCACCGACTTCCCCAAGCACATCGACTATTTAGTTGTGGGCGAAATAAACCACCATTCGACCAGGCAAGCAAGCAGGCGCTACGCTTTGAATCATGGAATATAGAAGGCTTGGCAGTTCTGGGATGTATGTAAGCGAGATTACCTATGGGAATTGGATCACCCACGGCTCCCAAGTTGAGCAGGATGCGGCAATCAAGTGCGTTAGGGCGGCTCTAGATAGTGGCATAACGACATTCGATACTGCCGATGTCTACGCCGGCACTAGAGCAGAAACAGTCTTGGGAAAGGCGCTAAAGGGCGTCAAGCGCGAGTCTTACGAGCTTCTAACGAAGGTCTACTGGCCAACCGGAACAGGTAAGAATGATCGTGGGCTCTCTAGAAAACACATCATGGAATCAGTCCACGCATCATTGAAGCGTCTCCAGACTGACCATATCGATCTCTATCAGATGCATAGATTTGATTTTGAAGCTCCGCTAGAGGAGAGCTTGAGCGCATTCGACGACTTAATTCGTCAGGGGAAAGTCTTCTATATCGGATTCTCTGAATGGACTGCCGATCAAATTCAATCGGCCCTAAAGATCCAAGACGCTCGCGGGTACACGAGATTTGTTTCAAGCCAGCCTCAATATTCGATGCTCTGGCGGGTAATCGAGAACAAAGTTATTCCTACCTGTGAATCTAACGGAATCGGCCAGATTGTTTGGTCTCCAATCGCCCAAGGCGCTCTGACAGGAAAATATCTCCCAGGAAAGAAGCCGCCCTCTGGGTCACGTGCTACCGATAAGAAAGGTGGCGCGAACATGATCTCGCGGTGGATGCGTGATGAAGTTCTGAGCGCAGTCCAGAATTTGAAACCGATTGCAGAGAAGAACGGTTTGAGCCTTGCTCAACTTGCGGTCGCCTGGGTTCTTCAAAACCCAAATGTCTCGAGCGCAATAATTGGCGCCACAAAGCCTGCGCAGATCAAAGAGAATGTAAAGGCGTCTGGCATCAAACTTGATAGCGATACGATGAAAGAGATTGATCGAGTTCTTGGTTCACTACCAGAACGCGATCCAAGCAAGACAGTATCGCCTAATCCGCGCGCTTAACTAAATCTTGCTGCCGCGTTTTACTTTTGGAGAAGGTGCCCTCAGTTTCCTGATCTGAGTTGAACGTAGCCAACCGTACATTCCGAGGCCTTTCACGCTCTCTCCAGGGTAACGCTTAACAACTTCTCGTTTGATTTTTCGACTTAAGTAGATTCCATCCAAAATGGAGAAGAGCAGAACTGAATACATCAGGACTATCGCAGCAAGTTGAACTTGAAGGACTGGGACTACCGTCATGAACAGAACCAACACGATAACTGGAAGAAAATACTCTCCGATAGATCGTCTCGCGTCTACGTAATCTCTGACGAATTTTCTTATTGGGCCGCGGTCGCGAAGGGGTAGAGCATTTTCATCACCGCGCATGTAGGCCTCACGCTGAGCAACCCGAGACAGACGGGCTTGCTGCTTTTGAAGTTTCTTGGCTTCTTTTGTGGCAGCTGGTGCAAGCCTTCGAAAAACGCGCTGCTGTTCGGCCTCTTTACGTTTTGGAGTAGGGCGGCCCTTTTTCTCAGCCTTCTTCTCGTTGTTTTTCTCGTTGTTCTTCTCAGTGCTCTTTTCGGACATGAGACTTAAGGTAGAGCGAGCATTCGCTCGAGCGCAACTTTGGCATCTTTAGCGACTTCGTCTCGCACCCTTATCTGATTTACCGTTTTCCCAGAAACAAGGGATTCCATAGCCCAAACGAGGTGGGGGAGGTCAATTCGGTTCATGGTCGAGCAGTAACAGATCGTCTTATCCAGAAAGAGAACTTTCTTATCGGGGTTTTTTGCTGCAAGTCGCTTGACGAGGTTTAGTTCTGTACCGACTGCCCAGATTGAGCCTTCAGGTGACTCCGAAACCGTCTTGATGATCATCTCGGTGCTCCCTACTACATCAGCGCTCTTGACTACATCGTGTTGGCACTCTGGGTGGACCAGAACTTTTACCCCAGGGACCTTCGTCCGAACTTCATTGACATTGTTGAGAGAGAAGCGGCCATGCACCGAGCAATGTCCGCGCCAGAGGATTACCTTTGCAGAGTTGATCTCAGATTCACTTAATCCGCCTTGCGGCTTCCAAGGGTTCCAAAGAACACAATCTTCAAGTTTCAAACCTAATTTTAAGACGGCAGTGTTTCTTCCCAAGTGTTGATCGGGAAGAAAGAAGACTTTCTCTCCTTGCTCGAAGGCCCATCGCATCGCACGCTCAGCATTTGATGAGGTGCAGATAGAGCCTCCATTTGCACCGGTAAATGCCTTGATGGCAGCTGATGAATTCATATAGGTGATCGGGATAGTTCCTTTAGTTGCACCCAACTTCTCGAGGCTTCGCCAGGCATCTTCAACTTGGTTTGATGCGGCCATGTCGGCCATGGAACATCCCGCTGCTAGATCTGGAAGTATTACCTTCTGCTCTTGCGAGGTAAGAATATCTGCGCTCTCTGCCATGAAGTGGACACCGCAGAAGAGAATGAATTCCGCCTCACGTCGATCTGCAGCAGCTTGAGCTAATTTAAATGAATCACCAGTTATATCGGCGAATTGGATAACTTCATCGCGCTGGTAGTGGTGTCCAAGAACCATGGCGCGAGCGCCTAGGGATTTGCGGGCCTTCTCTGCGCGCTCAACCAGATCTGGAGCGCTGGCGGCAGGAAGATCTCCGGTACAAGAGACGCCACGCTCGCTTGATAAGTCTGAGCCTTTACCTAGAAGTAGTAGCTCGCCAATCCCCGTGCTGCTCATTGCGACATTATCTCCCTTTAGCGAGTAAAGTTCTGCCTGTAAGTCACGAGCAAAACGGAGAAAAGCAAATGAGCACAGATACCGCTGGTACATCGACAGCTGTTGGCATAGTTCTAACCCCGGTTGCAGCTGAGAAAGTCGGTTCTCTTTTGGCTCAGGAAGGTCGCGATGACCTAAAGCTCCGTGTAGCGGTGCAACCAGGCGGTTGCTCTGGACTTCGTTACCAGCTCTACTTTGATGACCGTGCGCTTGACGGAGATACCGTCGTTGAGTTCGGCTCAGTAAAGGTTGTAACTGACAAAATGAGTACTCCTTACTTGATGGGTGCGACTATCGATTTTGTTGACACTATCCAGAAGCAGGGCTTCACGATCGATAATCCAAATGCCCAGGGCTCTTGCGCCTGTGGCGACTCCTTCAACTAGTCCGTTTAGCTACTTAACCGAAAACGCTCAATCTCTTCTTTAAGCGCTTTAACGAGTTCTTCAAGATTGTCTATGGAATGGTCGGGCTTGATTGTGATTCGAATGTGTCCAGTATCTCCAAATCCCATAGCCTGGAGAACGTGGCTAGGAGAGAGCGCACCTGCTGCGCATGCCGAGCCCGCGTCGATAAGTATTCCGCGTTTTTCTAACTGACGAAGTATCTCCTCTGCCGCTACTCCCTCTATCGCCAAAGCAAGTTGGCGAGGATCTTGATGCGCAAAATCGCCAACAATCTCTACATCCTTGATCTCGCTCCCGATTCTCCCTCTAAGTTCCGTGTGTAACCTGCTCAACTTTCTTAAGTCATGATCAGTTGACTTAACCCATTCCTCAAGCGCGACGGCGGTAAGAAGTAGTAGTGGTTTTGAATATGATCCAAAGAGGCGACGCTTATCAATAGGTGGAATTGGAGATCGCCAAATTGAGCCAGGTCGGATTGAAAGAATTGCCACTCCCTCTGGCCCACCGAAGCTCCTTGGATCCCAGAGTGAGACGCCCCAGTCTTTTGGCATTCGGTCGAGTTGAAAACTCGCCGTCATGTCAGCAATCAAGAGAGAGTTTGCTGGAATCTTTAGGTCTGGGTCCTTCTGCTCGACACCAGTTTCTCGATTTGTCGCCTGCCAAAAGAGAACATAAGGATCATTTGGGTTTTGATCTGCGATTGCCGACCTGTATGAAATTTCTCCAGATGCATCAACTTTCGCTAATTTAGATCGGCCGCCACTCTCAGCTCTCTCCCTGGCGAAGGCATGGATCACTTGTCGATCTGTCTCGCCGTAAATAAATGTCCCTGAGAAATCCCTAAGCGATCCGGCAACAGCGGCCCAGTAGCCAAATCCCAACTCACCAACGAATTCCAAGCTCTCAACCGGGACTTGGAGATTTGCTGCGATGCTCTCGCGAGCCTCATGAAGGAGATTGCGTAGATCGGCTGAACCTTGATGAAGTTTTTGTGGCTCGAGCCAACCGCTCGCAAAAGCCCTTTCTAATGTGGCCTTGGCGCGATCAGCGAGTGGGCGGGTACTCTGAAAATCCAAGAGCTTCGAGGTACCTCCGGACGCTGTGATAGGGGACACCCTTGGAACGCTACCGCCATCTCGGCTCGTATGCGAGCGGCGACTATCCTTGCCCCGTGCGTAATTTGGCATCGAAAGCGGGCACCAACCCCCTCAAGCGTCTCGCACTTTCTGCCTCATTCCTTATCTCCGCAACCTTGATGAGCGGATGTTCTTCAGAGGAGTTGACTGGCATCGGTTTCACTGAAAACACCTCAAGCGTTAACCAAACATCTTTCGGTTTATGGCAGGGCGCTTGGCTAGCTGCCGCTGTTGTCGGCGCGATAACGCTGATCTTGATTCTCTGGCCCGCTATTTTTCATCGCAAGAAGGATGAACGATTCCCTCGCCAATTCCAGTACAACGTTCCGGCAGAAATTGCCTATACCGTCATTCCATTCATAATCATCGCTGTCCTCTTCGGCTACACCGCTCGGGCCCAGAACGAGATAACTTCAGTTTCGCCTGCATCGGCTACCAACGTCCATGATGTAACCGTTAACGCCATTCAATGGTCTTGGCAATTCACTTATGAAGAAGCTGGCCCTGGAACAACAGTTACGGGCACGCCAGCGCAACCACCGACGCTTTATCTTCCACAGGGTCAGCCGGTTCGATTCAAGATCACCGCAACAGATGTTGTACATGGGTTTTGGATACCAGCATTCATGATTCAGATTCAAAACATTCCGGGAGTAGAGAATCAGATCGAATTCACCGCAAATGAACTCGGAGAGTTCCCAGGGCGTTGCAACATTCTCTGCGGCCGTCAGCATGCACAGATGCTCTTCAATGTGAAGGTTGTTACCCCAGCTGAATATGACGCTTACATTCAATCTCTCAAGGTAGGTGCAACATCATGACGACATTTGCCACTCGCCCAGCCGAACCGATCGCACCAAAGCCTCCGAAGCCTCTGACGAAGGGGCAGCTCGCAGTCAAGCTATTAACGACCACCGATCACAAGCTGATCGGTTACATGTATTTGGCCACATCTTTCTTCTGGTTCCTCATTGGGGGCCTACTTGCGTTAGCAATTCGCGCTGAGCTGGCGCAGCCAGGATTGCAGTACATGAGCTCTGAGCAGTACAACCAAGTATTCACGATGCACGGCACGATCATGCTTTTGATGTTCGCAACTCCGCTCTTCGTCGGATTCGCAAACGTCATCATGCCTCTTCAAATTGGTGCTGCAGATGTTGCATTCCCGAGAATGAACATGCTCTCTTATTGGCTCTACTTCTTCGGAAGCATCATGGCGACCGCCGGCTTCTTGACTCCTGGTGGCGCGGCATCATTCGGATGGACCGCATACGCGCCTCTTTCTAACCATATTTACTCCCCGGGAATCGGAGCTGATCTATGGATCGTTGGTTTAACTATCAGCGGTCTTGGAACAATTCTTGGCGGGGTTAACTTTGTAACAACTATCTTCACCATGCGCGCTCCGGGAATGACGATGTTCCGTATGTCGATCTTCAGCTGGAACACACTTTTAACAGCAATCCTTATTCTGATTGCCTTCCCACCCTTGGCTGCTGCACTTCTTGCGCTGGAATCTGATCGACTATTTGGATCGAATGTATTTGATCCTGCTAATGGCGGTGCCATCCTTTGGCAGCACATATTCTGGTTCTTTGGCCATCCCGAGGTTTATATTCTTGCGCTTCCATTTTTCGGAATCGTGACTGAGATTCTGCCGGTCTTTAGCCGTAAGCCAATTTTCGGATACAAAGGTTTGATTGCAGCAACGATCGCGATTGCAGCGCTATCAGTCGCCGTATGGGCGCACCACATGTACGCGAGTGGTCAAGTAAATCTCGCATTCTTCTCCTTCATGACATTCTTGATCGCCGTGCCTACGGGGGTTAAGTTCTTCAACTGGATTGGAACCATGTGGAAGGGGTCGCTGACTTTCGAGACTCCAATGCTCTGGGTTATGGGCTTCCTCGTCACATTCTTACTTGGCGGTCTAACCGGTGTGATTCTTGCCAGCCCACCGCTTGATTTTGCGGTGTCAGCTTCATACTTCGTTGTTGCCCACTTCCATTACGTTCTATTCGGTACCGTCGTCTTCGCAATGTTCGCTGGGTTCTACTTCTGGTGGCCGAAGTTCACGGGACGGATGCTCAATGAAACTCTAGGAAAAGTACATTTCTGGACGCTTTTCATCGGATTCCATACGACCTTCCTTATCCAGCACTGGCTCGGAATCAAAGGCTTCCCACGCCGTTACGCGGACTACTTGGCAACTGATGGATTCACCTTTATGAACATGGTTTCTACGGTGGGAGCGGCTCTGCTCGCCCTATCGATGATTCCATTTGCCATAAATATCTGGATCACACGTAATGCTCCAAAAGTGAATAGCAATGACCCGTGGGGCTATGGAGCATCTCTAGAGTGGGCCACAACTTGCCCACCGCCACGCCATAACTTCTATTCGATGCCACGTATCCGCTCCGAGCGCCCAGCCTTCGATTTACACCATCCAGAGCACGCCGTGATCGAGTCGCACAAGAAGGGAAGCGGTCACTAAATGAAGTCCGGTTATCGCCTCTTCCTCTTCCTCTTTGCTTTTTATGCGCTTCTGACTGTGGTCTATTGGCGAATGGCTAACGAACCGGTGGGGGTAACTGCTCTGGCCCTAAGTTCAGGGCTCGCATTGATCATTGGCTACTACTTCTGGTTTATCAATCGCAGGACCGGGGGAGTTCTTCCTGAAGATAACCTTCAAGGAGAGATTGCTGACGGTGCAGGCGAATTGGGTTTCTTCAGCCCATATTCATGGTGGCCACTTCCAGTTGCCGTTTCGGCAACAGCGGCAGGCTTAGGTTTGATTATCGGATGGTGGCTCACTTTGATCGCTGTAGGCGCGCTCATAATCTCCGTTCTTGGCTTTGTCCTCGAATATGAGCGGCCTTCAAATTCAGCTCAACACTAACTAGATTCCTGCCATGGGGAATATCCGATCTGAAATCCTCGATACCGGTATCCCTGAACTTAAGTCCGCACGGATAACCATTAACGCTCCTGCAAGTGAAATATTTGAAATCCTCATAAACCCATCACTTCATTCCAAGATAGATGGCTCCAAGAGCGTCAAGGGCGTGAATTGGGGGCCGGAGAGATTGGCTCTTGGAGCGAAATTTGGCATGCATATGAAGATCGGATTCAAGTACCGGATAACAAATACCGTTGTTGAGTTTAAAGAGAATGAGCTAATCGGATGGCGACATTTGGGTCGGTGGATTTGGCGCTATGAATTAAGAGCCCTAACTGCCAATCAAACTGAGGTTACAGAGAGTTTCGATGGGCGACCTTCCCCGTTTCAATGGTGGTTGAAGGCAAGAAACGCTTATCCATTTACTGAGAAGGCGATAGCAAAGACACTCGTTCGCCTAAAAGAAGTTGCCGAAAGTAAGGCTTAGTTAAAGAACTAGTGGTGCCCGTCTTCAAGCTCCAACATATCCTTCGGAGTTGGCTTGGCGATCTGCTCTTGGCTCGCCTTGGACATGCGAGCTCTCAATTTACCTTTGAAACCTTGAGGATTCGCTACGCCATTTGAGTCGGTCTCGCCAACCTCAAGCGCTGGAAGTTGCTCATGAGCGGTCAGAACGTAAGCCTTTTCAGGCGAGAGTGGCTCATGAACTTCGATGAATTCACCATGTGGCAACATCACTAAGCGCCCAGTCTCACGGCCGTGTAGAACCTTTTCGCGATCGGCACGCTGCAGCGATAGGCAGATTCGCTTTGTGATGACAAATGCAAGCGGCGGAAGTGCAATCAATCCAATTCTTGAGAACCACATGATCTGATTGATCGACATATCGAAATGAATTGCTAACAGATCATTACCACCGTTAATCAAGGCGACCAGGGTAAAGGTCAAAGACATGGCGCCAATTGCAGTTCGGTTGGGAGCGTTTCTTGGACGATCAAGGATGTGGTGTTCTCTCTTATCGCCCGTCATCCATTGTTCGATGAACGGATAGAAAGCCATGAGAGTGAAGATGATTCCTGGGATGATCAATCCTGGAATCAAAATGTTCCAAGAGATCGTGACTCCGAATGCATGCGTCTCTATCGGGGGAGCAGCACGAACTAATCCATCCAGCCATCCCATGTACCAGTCAGGCTGCGATCCAGCTCCGATCTGTCCAGGATTGTATGGACCGTAGATCCAGATGGGATTGATTTGAGCTACTGCACCGAGGAAAGCCGTGACGCCGAAAACGATGAAGAAGAAGCCACCAGCCTTGGCCATATAAACCGGCATCAATGGATAACCAACAACATTCTTCTCCGTGCGTCCTGGTCCTGGATATTGGGTGTGCTTCTGGTACCAAACCAACATCAAGTGCGCGGTAATAAGAGCAAGCATGATTCCAGGAATCAAGAGGATGTGAACCGCATAGATGCGCTGGATGAACATCTCACCCGGGAAGGCGCCGCCAAATATGAAATAAGAGAGGTAAGACCCGACTACCGGGATCGCTTGGATGATTGCTTCAGCGATACGAATTCCGGTTCCTGATAGCAAGTCGTCCGGTAGTGAGTAGCCGAGGAATCCTTCGACGATTCCAAGAGTCAAGAGCGCGACGCCGATAATCCAGTTAAGTTCGCGCGGCTTTCGGAATGCGCCAGTGAAGAATACGCGCATCATGTGTACGACCATCGCGGCCATGAAGATCAAGGCGGCCCAGTGATGGATTTGGCGCATAAGTAAGCCACCGCGTACATCAAAGGAGATATGAAGCGCTGATGCATATGCTGCGGACATCTTCACGCCATTTAGGGGTTCATATGAACCTTCGTACTCGACCTCACGCATCGATGGGTCAAACCAAAAAGTTAAGAATGTTCCAGATAGAAGAAGAATGACGAACGAGTACATGACTATCTCGCCCAACATAAATGACCAGTGATCAGGGAAGACCTTCGTAAGAGTCTTCTTCATCCACTTAGCAGCGCCAGTGCGCTCGTCGATGAAGTTAGCCGTTCCGCCAGCTACTCTTTCACGTGCGCTCATTGTGAATCACGCCCCCAGAAACTTGGTCCGACAGCCTCATTAAATGGCGCCTTTGCCACTAGATAACCTTCGTTATCGACTGTGATGGCTAATTGTGGCAGTGGTCGCGCCGCTGGTCCAAAGATAACTTTTGCGGCACGGGTTACATCGAAGGTCGACTGATGGCAAGGACAGAGAAGATGCTTTGTGGTTTGCTCATAGAGAGCAACTGCACAACCCATATGCGAGCAGATCTTCGAGAAGGCAATGATCCCTTCGTAAGTCCAAGATAGGCGCTCAGCATCGAGATTGAACTCTTCTGGTCTAATACGAATCAGGAGAACCGAATCTTGAGCAATATCGTCTAAGTGCCGAACTTTTCCTGGTGGGAACTCAGGTTGAACCTGAGCTACACCACCCACCTCAAGGTCAGATGGCCTGATTGGGCGATCTCCTGGATCTGTGACCAGACGAGTTCCGGCCTTCCAGTTGGTCTCATTCAAATCATTCTCCGGCAACGGACCGAGATCGCGTAGCAAGAGAATGGGTGAAATTCCGACTAGGCCAAGGGCTAAACCCATGGTCCGCTTGATCAGAGGGCGACGACCTAAGCCAGCTTGAGCCGCGCCATCCTTAACTGTGGCGACAAAGGCTGCGCGATCTTCATCTTTGGAGCGCTGCTCTTTGCGGTAATCAACGACCTCATGATCAGGCATAAGAGTCTTTGCCCAGTGCACTGCGCCCATGCCGATGAAGAAGAGCGCCATGGCAAGTCCGAGACCTAAAAAGAGTTGGTGAGCATTTGTCGTTCCAAATAGCGGCAAGAAGATAAGAGTGTCATCTGGAATCCAGACATATGAATAAACGAAGAGGATTGTTCCGACTGCCGAAAGAGAGAAGAGAATCGATACTTGTCTTTCAGCCTTCTTGGCTGCAATCGGGTCTACATCGGTCTTACGATGGACGTGTTCTGGTAACCCTGGATCAGATAAAGGTTCTAATTCTCTATTTGCATCACTCATTATCGCGCCTTAGTCGTTAGCCATACTGCGATACCAATAAGAATTCCGAGTCCAAGAATCCAACCGACTGCACCTTCGGTTACTGGACCAACGCGACCAAGAGCTGCGCCACCAAGAGATGGTTCCGTCTCAACGAATTTAATCCACTTGATAATCGAGAGCTTCTCTTCGTGAGTAAGTACTGAATTTGCGAAGACTGGCATTGCTTGTGGCCCAGTCACCATCGCTTCATAAATGTGCTTCGGCTCAACTCCCATAACAGTCGGCGCATATTTGCCTTGCGTCAATGCTCCACCTTGTCCGGCAAGGTTGTGGCACATTGCGCAATTAGTTCTAAATAACTCGCCACCCTCCGCGGTATTGCCGTCGCGCTCCCAGAAAAGCTCTTCATTGGTAACGGCGGCTGGGCCCGGCGCTAAAGATGCTACGTAGGCTGCAAGCGCTGCTGTCTCACGCTCGTTGTAAACCGGCTCTTTACGCATCGCTTGTTGGCTCATATCAGCCATAGGCATGCGACCTGTTGCGACTTGGAAATCAACTGATGCTGCACCAACGCCAATGAGCGAGGGAGCAGCCCCAGCGCCTTCTGCGTTTAACCCGTGGCATGAGGAGCATCCGCGAGCAAATATCTCTTTACCCTCTTCGATTAAAGAGGCTTTATCGGATGAGAGAACTACTTGAACTTCTTCGGTAGCTGCTTGAGCAACCGTGTATCCAACTCCTGCGAATAACAAACCCGAGAGAAGGAGAAGTGGGCCAGCGAAACGATGACGGCGATACCGGGAGATAAAGCCAAAGAACTTGTTCATTGCACTCATCCTTATTGCACCAGATAGATTGCAGAGAAGAGCGCAATCCAGACGATATCGACGAAGTGCCAGTAGTAAGAGACGACGATTGCGGTTGTTGCTTGCGAGTGTCCGAAGCGACGCGCCTTAGAGACGCGGATTAGAACAACTAGAAAAGCGAGCAAGCCGCCGGTTACATGTAAGCCGTGGAAGCCCGTCGCTAGATAGAAGACCGATCCATAAGGGCTAGAAGAGAGAGTGAGACCTTTGTGAGCGAGTTCTGCATACTCGAATACTTGGCCACCGATAAAGAATGCGCCCATGATGAATGTAAGCGCGAACCATTCACGCATACCCCACTTGGAAATCTGTAGAAGTGTGCCGGTTCGAGCATTTTGGAATCTCTCTGCAGCAAATACGCCAAACTGACAGGTCACTGAGGAGAGGACAAGAATCGTTGTGTTGAAAGCAGAGAAAGGGATGTTCAAATACTTAACTGATTCAGCCCAGACTTCCGGACCTTGCACAGCCCGAGTTGTGAAGTACATGGCAAAGAGGGCGGCGAAGAACATCAACTCGCTCGAGAGCCATACGATGGTTCCGACAGCAACGATATTGGGGCGATTTAACCGTGTTTGGGGAGTTGCCACCGCGCTGCTCATGCGGGCGATTATTCCTGAAAAGGTAGGTAAAAGCCTCAAGCAATTGACCCCCGAAGGCGGTGAAGCGCATCACTCGAGCTCTCAGTTTTTGCTGGGTACCAAGCTGTACCTGAGAGAGCCATCTCAGTGAGTAAATGGATTTCCCTCTAGACTCGCCCGATATGAGTTCTTTTAAAGTCGTTCTCTACTCAGATGACGCCTCCGTGAGGGAGAGCGTCCGCAAGGCGCTCGGCCGCCGTCTTTCAACAGACCTTCCTGAGAATGAGGTCATCGAATTCGCCACCGCAGATGCCCTACGGCTGTTTATCGACTCCAAGAAGGTCGGCCAGAAGAGCAAGGTTGATCTCTTTATTCTTGATGGCGAAGCGACTCCCGAGGGTGGAATGGGATTAGCTAAACAACTAAAGGATGAGATTTTCAACTGCCCTCCAACTCTACTTATCGTTGCCAGGGAGCAGGATGCCTGGCTCGCTGGATGGTCAAGGGCGGACGGAGTTGTAACTCATCCAATAGATCCATTCACCCTCTCAAAGAGCGTCTTATCTCTTATCACTTCTCGCTCAGCAACTAGATAAATTCAATTTCTCCAACTTCCATGTCAACCTCCACGTCGATTTCGGAGGTAAATAGGAAACTCTCTCATCACCTAGATTTAACTGTTGCTGAGGTTCGCAGCGCCATGGGAGAAATTCTCACCGGACATGCCAGCGATGATGAGATCAAAGAATTCTTGATTGGACTCAAAGAGAAAGGCGAGCGCCCCGAAGAGGTTATCGCGCTGGTCGATTCACTTTACGAGCATGCTGCGCCCGTTGAGATCTCTGAACGCGCAGTCGACATTGTGGGAACGGGTGGCGACGGATTCAACACGATAAATATTTCAACGAGCGCTGCAATTCTCACAACTGCCGCCGGCGCACGAGTCGTTAAACACGGTAATCGGGCAGCAAGTTCTGCAAGTGGAGCGGCTGACTTCTTGGAGGCGCTCGGCATCAACATCAATCTTGACGGGAAGCAATTAGCCGAATGTGTTCGGAAGATCGGCATCGGTTTTGCATTCGCTCCGAAATTTCACCCGGCAATGCGTTACGCGGCGCCAGCAAGGAAAGCTCTCGGCCATCCGACCATCTTCAATATTCTCGGTCCACTCGCCAATCCAGCCAGACCGAAAGCGGTAGCAATAGGTGTTTCTCGAATTGAGATGTTCGAATTGGTAGCCAAAGTTCTTGCTAAAAGGGGATGCGAGGGTTTTGTATTTAGAGGCGATGAGGGACTAGATGAGGTGTCTATTTCTGGAACAACTTCAATCTATCAAGTTCAAGATGGCGGATACCGCCTCTTCTCATTTGACCCTCGCAATATTGGAATTGAGTTAGAGCCTCTTGATCAGATTTGTGGAGGCGACGCGAGAGCAAATGCAGAGGCAGCCAAGGCTGTCTTCTCGGGAAAACCCGGAGCAGCCCGCGAAGCTATCCTCTTGAACGCCGCAGTTGCTATTGCTGCTTTCAAGGGTGACTTCGGTCTCCCACTTGAGACACAGATCGCAAATGGTTACGTCCTAGCAAAAGCTGGGATTGATAGTGGAAGAGCTCTCGAACTGATTCAGCGCTGGCGAGATCTTTCAAACGAGTTAGCAAAATCCTCTTTGTAGCGGCTCTGTTCATTCAACGTCTTTAGCTTCTCTAGGGAGGATCTTGCATGGCCCGCTCCAAATGTAGCGCGCGACCAATTTCCATCTATCGCAAGAATCATCGTTGAATCCTTTTCTACATAGCGGAGCAGCGTCTCGACCTCTTCATGACTTGAGGCGGGGAGGATCGTTCCGTTATCGGCTACCACCTCAGAGATAGAGCGAATAGCAGTTAAAACCTCGTCCATCCGATCTGATTTTGTAAGTTCAACCTTGGTAATAAGCGAGGCGGCAAGACGTCCGTATCGGATGAGAACTAGCTCGAGGGTCTCGGCCTCGCCTTGGGCGCTAATCTTGTTCGCAACGATCAACTCTCTAATCTTGGTAAATGACCGGATCCGTTCACCGCGCGCCGAACCACGGATAAAAGCGCCAAGACGATTTCTTATCTCGGCTGCTTCTTCAAACCGTTCCTGTAACGATAGTTCAGCCATCCTCTTGTGAAGGACCTCGAGTATCGATCTCGAATCATGAAGCATTGCGAAGTGGAGTTCTTCTGAGATAGAACGGTAGGAATCGAAGGATTGAAGACCGATGCATGGAGCCCCGCACTTTCCGATATCGAGAAGAGCGCATGCGCTCGCGCTTTTCATGCTAGAAAGCGTTATCCGGGGCTTGCACTGGCGAATCGGAAAGGCTTCGTAAAGCGCCTCGATTGCACGTTGGGCTTCATCTCGTCCGTTAAACGGCCCACTCCATGTCGCTTCATCGTTTAAAGATGAGGCGCCTCTTACTTGAGTCATCCTCGGGTACGCCTCGTCGGTCAATCGAATCCAGATGGCCTTCTCTTGAAATCTAGAGCGTCGATTGAAGCGAGGGCGCTTAGAAGCGATCAGCCTTAATTCTCTTATCTCGGCCTCGATGATCGTGGGAGTTTCAATTACCTCAACCCGGTCGGCCAAAGCAATCATGTCGTGGATTCGTTTTCTAGTTTCCGCGGCGGTGAAGTAGTTCTTGACGCGAGAGCGAAGGTTTCGAGTTGTGCCGATATACAAGGCTTCGCCAGATGAATCTCGGAAGATGTAGACGCCTGGAGAAGAAGGAAGTCCATCGGCAAAATGGCGTTTCCTCCGCTGGGCATCGGTAACCCGATTAGTGAATCCCTTTAGATCTTCAAGGGTTGTAACACCGTAAGAACCCAAGCGCTCGATCACTCCATGTAGAACGTCAACGGTAGCTCGGGCATCAGCAAGGGCGCGATGTTCAGGGTTGCTCTTTGCGCCGAAGAAAGCAGCAAGAGTAGAGAGCTTGAAATCACGAACCTCATCCCTGGAGACCACGTACCTCGTAATTCGAGCCGTATCTACAACCTGATATTTGGGCCAAGGAACTTGTAGTCGTTCTGCGCCTGCGCGAAGAAAACCAATATCAAATGGAGCGTTATGCGCAACGAGAACAGTCTCCTCAGGCGAACCTAAGAATTCAAAGAGTGAAAAGAGCGCCTCACCGACTTGTGGCGCCGCGACAACCATGGCATCGGTGATGCCAGTTAGAACGGTAATGAAAGGCGGAATAGGACCACCAGGATTTACTAGCGTCTGAAATTCACCAATTACCTCGCCGCCTCTAACTTTGACGGCGCCGATCTCTGTGATGGCGCAATCGCTGGGGGAGCCTCCGGTTGTTTCGAGATCAACAACGACGAATGTTGTGTCGATAAGGCTTCGCCCTAGATCATCAAAAGAAGGTTGCCAAGTTGGCTCAAGATTTTCAGGTGAGGCCACGAGCAGAATCTAGATTGCGCTTCCGACATTTCCGATAACCTCGCCGCATGACGACTCTGGGTGCGCCTGAGGGATGGCTCAACGACTTTGCTGCGGATTCCAGCGGAGATGTTGGAGTTCTACTCCTTCACGGTTTTACAGGCTCTCCCGCATCGATGCGTCCATGGGCTCATTTTCTTCTAGAGAGAGGGATCGCCGTTCGAGTCCCGCGAATCCCCGGACACGGAACGAAGTGGCAAGACCTAAATAAGGTGAAGTGGCAGAGCTGGCCGAAACGCGCTGAGGAAGATCTTCGAGAGTTAATTGCCAGGTATAAGAAAGTGTTCGTATTCGGTCTCTCTATGGGCGGAGCAAACACGCTCCACATCGCTGCCAAACATTCCCCGCTTCTGAGCGGAATAGTCCTAGTCAATCCGATGATTCACATTCCCGATCCCACCATCAAATTCATCGATCTAATCAAGTACATAACTCCGAAACGGCCATCGGTGGGAGATGACATAAAGAAGCCCGGGGTTACCGAATGGGGATACGACGCACTTCCGATGAAGGGCGTCGCACAGCTCCATAGATTTCTCAAGGTAACTCGATCAACATTGAATTCAGTCGCTTGTCCAACTCTGCTTTTTCACAGCACCGAAGATCATGTTCTACCGGTATCCAATACCGAAATCATCATGGCTGAATTAGGCGCAAGCGAAAAAACCCGTATTGAGCTTGGAAATTCCTATCACGTTGCAACGCTTGATTACGATGCCGATACGATCTTTGAGAGCTCCTACCAATTTATAAAAGCTCACTCTTAAGCGGCGATAACTCCAAGGGTGAGAAGAATCAGAAGGGCCGAACCAAGTAGTACGCGATAAATGACGAAGGGTGCGAAGCTCTTTGTGCTCACGAATTTTAGGAACCAGCGAATCACTAGATAGCCAACGATAAAAGCTACAAAGGTTGCTACAGCTGTTTCGGCGCCGGAGAATCTCGATAACTCGGGGTTTTGAATTGATTGCGCGAGTTCATACGAGCCACTAGCCAAGACGGCAGGAATAGCTAGAAGAAATGAGTATCGAAGGGATTCCACTCTTGTGAATCCAAGAGTTCGGCACATCGCTATCGTCGCACCGGATCTAGAAACGCCTGGAATGAGCGCAAGCGCCTGAGCAAATCCAACGAGAACGCCATCCCTAACAGTCATGTCATCTAGGGAGCGCGAACTCTTCGAAAAACGATCTGCTAAACCTAGGACTATTCCGAAAACTACCAAGACTGTTGCGATTATCCAGAGAGAGCGGAAATCCTCTCTGATCGAGTCCTGCAGTAGTAAACCAAAGAACATAATTGGTAGTGAGCCGAAAACTATCAACCAGCCAAGTCGCGCCTGTTGCTTTTGATGCTCGCGACCGAGAATTGAGTAATACCAATTCTTCAGTATCGCGGCGATCTCTCTCCGGAAATAGACGAGAACGGCTAATTCGGTCCCTAATTGGATGATCGCGGTAAAGGTAGCGCCAGGATCCTCGGAACCAGGAGAGATTAGGCCAGCAATCCTTATGTGGGCGCTGGATGAGATTGGAAGGAACTCAGTGAGGCCCTGCAAAATCGCTAGGAAAATCGCCTCGAGCATTTTCGAATGGTACTAGTGGGGAACTGGAATGCTTGAAAAGTTCAGCTTCAATGGAGATTTGAGTCTGCCAAGCCCGATTTCCAGGAAGTTAATGTGGCAATAAATCCGGCTCGAGATGGTGCGCACAGCATCGGACCTGCTTTCCAAGACCGATCTGGATCAAGTGGAGCAACGC
>CAZFQY010000006.1:36255-37611 GCA_964521265.1 uncultured Clavibacter sp. | reverse complement strand
ATTTAGTAGGCTCGCGCCATGTTCGAATCGCTCTCTGAGAAGTTCTCCTCAGCCTTTGCAACACTAAGGGGCAAGGGAAGAATCTCAGAGGGCGATATCGATTTGATAACTGAAGAGATTCGCCTAGCGCTCCTGGATGGCGATGTAGCGCTCTCCGTTGTCGATCAATTCGTAGCTCGCATCAAAGAGAGATCTCTCGAAGCGCTACCTGAGATTCGTAAAAGTACTAATCAATCTCAGGAAATCTACTCCATAGTTAATAAGGAACTCATCGAGATCCTCGGTGGTCCAGCGCGTCGAATTCGTTTTTCAAAGAATCCTCCAACCGTGATCATGCTTGCTGGTCTTCAGGGCTCTGGTAAGACGACGCTTGCTGGAAAGCTTGCGCTCTTCCTAAAGGAGCAGGGCAACACGCCTCTCTTGGTCGCCGCAGATCTGCAACGCCCAAATGCGGTAACGCAGTTGAGCCTTCTTGCGGATTCGATTGGAGTTCCAGTTCATGCCCCTGAACCTGGCAATGGAAAGGGAGATCCCGTTGCGGTAGCAAAGAGTGGAATCGAATTTGCTAAGGCTAAGTTATTCAACATCGTAATCGTTGACACTGCTGGTCGGCTTGGCATTGATGAAGAGCTTATGAAACAGGCCAGCGAAATCAAAGAGGCTGTTTCACCAGATGAAGTTCTCTTCGTCGTCGATGCAATGATCGGTCAAGATGCGATTCGAACTGCGCAAGCCTTTGAAGAGGGCGTTGGGTTCGATGCAGTCGTATTGACTAAGTTGGATGGCGATGCAAAGGGTGGCGCAGCTCTCTCGATTGCCGAGACCACCAAGAAGCCGATTCTCTTCGCATCCGCTGGAGAGAAGCTCACAGATTTCGATTATTTCTATCCCGATCGGATGGCTTCAAGAATCCTTGGGCTAGGTGATATCGCAACTCTCGCAGAGCAGGCTAAGAAGGCAATCGACAGCGATACAGCCAAACGGCTTGAGGAAAAATTTGTTTCTGGAGAAGAGTTCACTCTTGAGGATTTCTTGGAACAGATTCAGGCAATGAAGAAGATGGGGTCTATGTCAAAGATCCTTGGGATGTTGCCAGGCGCAAATAGCGCCGCGATGCGCAAACAGATCGATGCCTTAGATGACGATGAATTGATTAGAACTCAAGCGATTGTCCAATCAATGACACCATTGGAGCGCAGAAACCCAAAGATCCTAAACGGCTCACGCAGAAGTCGAATTGCAAAAGGAAGTGGAAGAACTGTTACCGAAGTTAACAATCTAGTTGATCGTTTTAGCGCTGCACAGAAGATGATGAAACAGATGAGAAGTGGCGGCAAATTGCCGGGTATTCCTGGT
>CAZFQY010000006.1:0-36155 GCA_964521265.1 uncultured Clavibacter sp. | reverse complement strand
GCAAGCAAAGTCCCGCAGAAGAAGAAATCTCGCTCTGGAAATCCAGCAAAACGCGCTATTGAAGAGGGGCGTTAAGACTCGAATTGGGGATTTGCCCCCTACATGGCAGGATTAGGCCCCTGTTCAAGAGCCCTCTACCTCTTGACGGTACCTGTAAGAAAAGTTCGGTTGTCATCGCCATGGCATCCCACTCGTGGGATGAGAACCGCTCGAAGAAATTAAGGAGCTGCCCTAGTGGCCGTAAAGATTAGATTGGTACGTCTCGGAAAGATCCGTACCCCGCACTACCGAATTGTCGTAGCCGATTCCCGCAAGGCGCGTAATGGTTTGAAGATCGAAGAGATCGGCCGTTATTCACCTGCATCAGAGCCATCCTTGATCGAGGTGAATTCAGAGCGCGCTCAACATTGGTTGAAGAACGGCGCTCAGCCAACAGAAGCTGTAGAGGCACTTCTCAAAGTGACTGGTGATTGGCAGAAATTCAAGGGAATCGCAGGAGGCGAGGGAACTCTCAAGACCATCGCTGCTCGCCCTGATAAGCGCGTTGCCTATGAAGCCGCAGTCAAGGCTGCGATGAATGAACCAAAAGATGGCGCAACCACGATGAAGAAGCGCGCCGCAGAGAAGCTTGCAGCTAAGTCGGCTCCAGCCGAGGAAGCCACCGCGACAGAGTCGGTAGCAGAAGTTGCTGCGGAAACTGTTGTGGAGACTCCAGTCGCTGAAGCAAGCGCCGAGGCGCCTGCTGAAACCCCGACTGAGTAATCAACTTCAACTCAGAATCGTTACGGAGTGAAAATGATTGATGAGGCCCTTGAGCACCTAGTAAAAGGCATTGTCGATAACCCGGAAGAGGTTGTCATTACCGAACGCGAAGGCAGAAGGGGCACGACCCTGGAAGTACGCGTACACCCAGATGACATCGGCAAAGTCATCGGAAGAAATGGTCGTACTGCTAAGGCGCTACGTACCGTGGTCTCGGCTCTTGCTGGCCGAAGTGTTCGCGTCGATTTAATCGAGGCGGACGAAGCTCGCTAGCACCTACGTGCAATTAGTCGTAGCACGAATCGGTCGCGCTCATGGAGTGCGCGGTGAAGTTACGATTGAAGTTCGCACAGATAGACCTGAGGAACGATTACAAGTCGGGACAATTCTTGAAACTAAGCCGTCAAATCTGGGGCCGCTGAAGATCGCATCTTTGCGAAATCACAATGGAACTCTTCTTCTCTCCTTTGAAGGTAAATCGGATAGAAGCAGCGCTGAAGGACTTCGCAATGCACTTCTGGTCGCTGACATCGACTTTGGCGATGATGAACTAGATGAAGATGAATTCCATGTAACCGAAATCCTTGGTTGCACAGTGGTTCTCGAAGATGGAAGAGTTCTAGGAGAGGTAGTGGACATACTCCAACTACCTTCACAAGATACTCTGGTCGTAAAGCGCAATTCTGAGTTTGACGGGGAAGATGTTCTTATACCTTTCGTAAAGAAACATGTTCCGATAGTTGATTTAGACTCGAGAAAGATAGTTGTGAGCGAAATGGAGGGAATGATTTGAAGATTACTGCAATCACAATCTTCCCTGAGTACTTTGCGCCTATAAAGCTCTCATTGATCGGCAAAGCGATCGAATCCGGATTGATTGAATTCAAGAGTTTAGATCTTCGCGATTTCACTCATGATAACCATCGGACTGTGGATGACACTCCTTATGGTGGTGGAGCAGGCATGGTTATGAAGCCTGAACCATGGGGAGATGCGATAGATAGCGAACTCCAAGAGAGCGAGAGCACGGCTGATCTCATAATCCTCACCCCAGGAGGAAGAACATTTGATCAGGATCTTGCCAGAGAACTCTCCATCTGCAACAGATTGATTTTCGCATGCGGTAGATATGAGGGTATCGATGCGAGGGTTGCCGAGTATTTTCGTAGCAACAAGAAAGTGCGTGTTCGTGAGATTTCTATCGGGAATTATGTTTTAAATGGTGGAGAAGTAGCGGCTTTAGTGATGATTGAGGCAATTACGAGATTGATTCCTGGAGTGATTGGAAATCCTGATTCTCTGCTTGAAGAGTCGCATAATGAGATCGGAGAAGTTGAGTATCCGGTGTATACAAAACCTGCACAGTGGCGGGGATTAGAAGTTCCTGAGGTTCTCACTTCGGGCAATCATGGCGAGATTGCGCGATGGCGGCGCCAAGAGGGTCTACGAAGGTCTGAATCGTTAAAGAAGAGCGAATAACTGGGGAATAATCCCGACACGCCGACCGTTGGGCAGGACATGCGCCCGGGGTTTTGGGCATTATCCGCCCCGAGGTAAGGGCGGTTCATGTGAACCGTCTAGAAATTTAGATCTGTGAGAGGTGGTGAAGATCGATGGCAACTGATTACGACACACCGCGAAAAACGGATGAAGAGCTCCATGAGGAGTCGATTGAAGAATTAAAAGCGAAACGAGCTGAGATTCAATCGGCCCAAATTGATGTCGATGAAGAAGATCCTGAGAACGTCGAGCTTCCAGGCGCGGACCTATCCGGAGAAGAGTTGGCGGTACGAGTTGTACCAAGACAGGAGAACGAGTTCACCTGTTCCCGTTGTTTCTTGGTTCACCACCACACTCAACTCGCTCGTGGCGAAGGCGCAAAAGCGATCTGCAAAGACTGCGCTTAAGCGAAGTTATCGAAGAAGTTCCTTCTTGAACTCCAACGCCCTCTTGGTGCTCACCAGCCAGTAGGGAGTGGGGTCGCGGGGATCTTCAAGGATGACTTTCATCCCACCCTTAATCCAGAAACGTATAGCAAGAAACGCACGTGGGTTGATTCCCGCACCCCGCTCGTACTTCATAGCCGCTTCATCTAAGGCGATTATCTCCTTGATGAATTTCCTTTCGATTCTTGCTTTCCCAACAATTAGAAGTTCGCCAGATGCGCTTACGATGAGGCGAGAACTCCATGAGAAGAGAGCCGTGAGTCCCAAGAGTGCAACTGTGAAAATGATAAACGCGGTATTGGAAAGTATGACTCCTACCGAAACTATCACTGCAAGGTTGAGTGAAAGAAACAAGAGCCAGACTCTTAACGGCCATTTAATGACTTCGCGCATAGCAGGGTAATCTTCTCACCATGTCTCGCGGATTAAGCATCACACCTCCGGAGGGCGTAAAGGTTCCACCACGTCATCCTCAAGCCCCGGCTCCAGGGGCGCTACTTGGATCACATAATCAGGATTGCTTTGGGTGCGGAGCTTCTCATCCAACTGGTTTACACATAACCGCATTCGCCGGCGAAGGAATGACAATCACTGCGAAGTTCACCGTGGGCGAGCATCACCAAGGAGCGCCTGGTCTGGCTCATGGCGGCTTGTTATCGTGCGCTTTTGATGAAGCACTAGGAAAATTGATGTGGTTAGTAAGAGCTCCAGCGGTAACAGGAAGACTTGAAACTTCATTCTTGATGCCAGTTCAGGTCGGAAAGACTCTTTACATCACCGCAGAGATAGTCGGCCAAGAAGGGCGAAAGATCTATTGTCATGCGCAAGGTCGAATAGGTGGAGTTGATGGACCAATCGCAGTTGAGGCTGCGGCTATCTTCATCACTGTCCCAGTGGAACATTTCATCGATAATGCTCCGGAAAGCTTCCGTGCGAGCCTTTTCGGTTCCGCGGCTCCCGAGCTAGAAATAAATCCATGAAAGTACTTCTCACTCGTTTAGATTCTGATCTACCTCTCCCAAGCTTCGCTAAACCAGGAGATGCAGGGGCTGATCTATTTTCACGGGTCGATATTGATTTGAAACCAGGGGAGCGGGCCCTTGTCCCAACCGGATTGGCGATCGCTCTTCCGCCTGGTTATGCAGCTTTCATCCATCCGCGCTCTGGAAGAGCTGCAAGAGAGGGCCTATCAATGGTCAATGCGCCCGGAACCATAGATGCTGGGTATCGAGGCGAGATTCAGGTCATCTTGATCAATCTTGATAAGGAAGAGACGATTCATATTAAACGCGGCGAGAGAATCGCACAGCTCATCATTCAAGAAGTGGCCCGACCAGAGTTTGTCGAAGTTGAACAGCTGCCTGGCACCAGTCGAGGCGATGGCGGTTTTGGATCGACAGGAAAGTCATGAGCCAGAACGATAAAGAGAGAATCCTGGCTGCCTTTGGTGGCAAAAAAGGTTTGCTTGATTCTGGTGCGCCAGCACTTATCTTCTTGATTGCATTCAATTTCAATAAAGATGTTAGAAATTCTGCCTATATAGCGCTCGCCTTCTCCATGATTGTCACGATAATCCGCTTGATCAAGCGTGACACAATCCAGCATGCGCTATCTGGAGTCATTGGCGTTGCGTTCTGCGCTTGGCTATCGAATAGAAGTGGCAAGGCAGAGGATTTCTACCTTCCGGGTTTGTGGACAAACGCAATCTACGGAGCGGCGTATGCATTCTCGATCGTCATTCGCTGGCCAGTCGTAGGTCTAATTCTTGGCCCGCTTCTTGGAGAAAACTTCAAGTGGCGAAAGGATCCTGCTCGCCGTCGTGTCTACGCCCAAGCGACTTGGATTTGGGTGGGACTCTTTGCAACGCGCTTAATCGTTCAATATCCGCTTTATCTTGCCGGTAACGTGAATCTACTCGGTACGGCGCGATTGATTATGGGCTTTCCATTATTTGCTCTGGCAGCTTGGTTAACTTGGCAAGTCGTTAAGAGCGGTCCTAAATTGCGGGAAGATTTACGCCCCACCTAGCTAGCTATAAAGCAACCCTTGATCTGATTCTCGGCCTCGGCTGAGGCCACGAATATCAACTCATCTCCAGCGCTAAATAGATCATGGGGAGAAGGTGCAATCACGTGACCGTCCCGAATGATGGCGGCGAGTGAAGCATCCTTTGGAAGTTGCACTTCCGAGACTGACTTTCCAATACAGATCGAATTATCGGGCAGGGTTATCTCGACCAGATTAGCTTCACCAGATTTAATGGAGAATAGTCGGACCACATCTCCAACGCTCACAGCTTCCTCGACTAGCGCGGCGATTATCCGCGGCGTAGATACAGCTACATCCACGCCCCAAGAAGAGTCGAAGAGCCACTCATTCTTAGGATGGTTCACCCGAGCAACTACTCGAGGCACACCATACTCAGTCTTGGCAAGAAGTGATGCGACTAGATTGGCCTTATCGTCACCTGTTGCTGCAACCAAGACTTGGCATTGATCTAAACCAGCTTTATCAAGCGTCGAAATTTCACACGCGTCGGCGAGTAGCCACTCAGCATTTGGAACGCTATCCATCTTGAGCGCCTTGGGGTTTTTATCGATCAAAAGTACTTGGTGGCCATTCGCAATCAATTCACGAGCAATTGCTCTTCCTGCGTTACCAGCTCCCGCTATTGCTATCTTCATGACTTATCACTCGGCGGTTGAGATAGGGAGAGCACGGCGTCATTCAGATCTTTATCGCTCACCAAAACGTGAACTACATCGCCTTCTTGTAAAACTGTATGTTCGTCAGGGATCATGCCATCCCCAAGTCTTGTAATGAAGGCGACGCGAGCTTTAGTCATACCCTCGATTGAATTTGCGGGATATCCAAACCATTCTCTATGGATTTGAACCTCGGCTAATTGAACTTTTCCTGAGGCATCTTGCCATTCAGATTTCGCACCTGATGGGAGAATGCGTCGCATAATCTGATCGGTCGTCCAGAGAACAGTTGCAACAGTAGGAATCCCAAGACGTTGATAGATCTCAGCGCGACCGGGGTCATAGATTCTTGCCACTACATTCTTAACACCATATGTCTCTCGAGCTACGCGAGCGGCGAGAATGTTTGAGTTATCGCCATCTGAGACTGCTGCGAAGGCATCGGCTCTTTCGATACCAGCCTCGATCAAGGTGTCCCGATCGAAACCAATTCCCGCGACTGTAAGTCCATTGAAATCAGCGCCGAGACGGCGAAAGGCTTCGCGATCTTGATCAATGACTGCTACTGAGTGTCCGAGTGCTTGAAAGTCCTTCGCTAGGGTGGATCCGACGCGACCGCAACCCATAATCACGATGTGCACAAAGGGTGAATTTACACCTTTAGGCTTAGGTGAGAGTAATCCCCGCGCGAAATCGAGGTAAATATGAATGTCGGCGACGAGATAGTTGTCGATATCTCTTCTATTGCCCATGGTGGCCACTTTGTGGCGCGCCATGAGGGCAGGGTTATCTTTGTTCGCCATGCGATCACTGGTGAGAGAGTGCGGATTCGCATTAATGAGATCTCGAAGAATTTTGCAAGAGCTGACGCGATAGAAGTACTCAATCCAGCTGATTCACGGGTCACACCCTCTTGTGAATTCGCTAAACCAGGTGGTTGTGGTGGTTGCGACTTCCAACATATAGATTCGAAAGCACAGCGCAAGTTCAAGGCAGAGATCATCAAAGAACAATTCCATCGACTTGCGAAGATGGAAATAGATATCGAGGTTGAAGAGGTACTTCCGATCTACGGATGGCGTTCGCGTATGGAATTCACAGTCTCTGAAAATCGAAGATTATCTATGTTTCAAGCGCGCAGTAATAATCTCGTCGAGATAAGTCAATGCAAAATCGCCCATCAGTCAATAAACATTGCAGATGTTAACGGCCAGAAACTTCCGGTTGGGAAGAAGGTTGATATAGCAGTAGGTAGCGATGGAAAAGTTGTTTCTGCTATTGAGGGTCGAGATAATTTCACTCTGATAAATCAGAGGGTTGGCTCATTCGATTTCTCCCTATCTTCACAGAGTTTTTGGCAGAGTCATATCAAGGCCCCGGAAACACTCCTCCAGTGCGTCTTGACATTTGCGGAGCTACGAAAGGGCGATCATCTCTACGATCTCTATTCAGGTGTTGGTCTATTCGCGAGTGGCGCAATAGATCAAGTGGGTGAGACTGGTCGAATCACAATGATCGAAGAGTCAGAGAGCGCCGTCACGGATGCGCGGAGAAACTTCGCGAGATTTGCCCATGTTGAGATCATTGAAGGGAAGGTCGAGCGAGAGTTGAAGCGCTTTGCCCGTGCCGATGTAGTGATAATCGATCCACCGAGATCTGGAGCAGGGGAGAGGGTGATCAGGCAGATTAGGGCGCTTTCACCAAGAACCTTGATCTATGTGGCCTGCGATCCAGCTGCCCTGGCTCGAGATGCTGCGACTTTGGAGCAGCTCGATTATTCATTAGATGGAATCCGGGCCTTCGACCTATTTCCAATGACGCAGCACATTGAGAGTGTGGCGCGCTTCATCAAGCGAGCCTAGTTTCATATTTAAGCCAGGAAAGTTCGCCGGTTAGGATTCGGCCATGAGTCAGAATTCATTTGGCGCGAAAAGAGTTTTAGAGGTCTCGGGTAAGAAGTACGAGATTTTTGATATCACTGGCCTTGAGGGATCGAGTTCTCTTCCATTTTCTTTGAAGGTGCTACTCGAGAATCTACTTCGCACCGAAGATGGCGCGAATATCACCGCTGCCCAGATCAAAGCTCTTGCGAACTGGAACCCTGACTCCCAACCAGATACAGAGATTCAATTCACCCCGGCGCGCGTAATCATGCAGGACTTCACTGGAGTTCCTTGCGTTGTTGACCTAGCCACGATGCGCGAGGCAATTGCGGATCTTGGTGGCGACCCAACCAAGGTGAACCCGCTAGCTCCTGCTGAATTGGTAATTGATCACTCAGTAATTGCAGACAAATTCGGCACCGCAAGCTCATTTGAAGAGAATGTTGATATCGAGTACCAGAGAAATACTGAGCGTTATCGCTTCCTCCGCTGGGGCCAGACCGCATTCGATGAATTCAAAGTAGTGCCACCTGGAACAGGAATTGTCCACCAGGTAAATATCGAATATCTGGCAAGGGTAGTCATGACGCGCGAAGTCGGTGGAGCGCTGCGTGCTTATCCAGATACCGTTGTGGGAACAGATTCGCACACGACTATGGTCAACGGACTTGGAGTTCTTGGCTGGGGCGTTGGAGGTATTGAGGCAGAAGCTGCGCTGCTTGGACAACCAGTCTCAATGTTGATTCCTAGAGTTGTAGGTTTCAAATTGAAGGGCAACCTGCCGATGGGCACGACTGCAACAGATCTAGTTCTAACCATCACAGAGATGCTGCGCAAGCATGGGGTTGTTGGAAAGTTCGTCGAGTTTTATGGCCCAGGAGTGAGCGCCCTTCCTATGGCTAACCGAGCCACTATCGGAAACATGTCTCCAGAATATGGATCAACAGTTGCAATCTTCCCGATAGATGAAGAGACTCTCAAATACCTGGAATTAACTGGAAGAAGCCAAGAACAGCGCGACCTGATTGAAAGTTATGCAAAAGCACAAGGGATTTGGCACGATCCAAATGCAACACCTCGATACTCAGAGCATCTTGAGTTGGATCTCGCCACCATCGTGCCCTCAATCGCCGGACCTAAGCGCCCACAAGACAGAGTGCCCCTAAGTGAAGCAAAGAGTTCCTTCTCGAAGTCACTCCCTGGATATCTCAGTGATAAGTCTTCGAAGACAGAAATCCCCGTTACGGTAAATCAAAAGTCGGGATCAGTAACAAATGGCGCTGTGGTTATTGCATCAATAACATCTTGCACAAACACATCTAATCCCAGCGTGATGATCGGCGCGGGTCTTCTCGCGAAGAAAGCTGTAGAGAAGGGCCTACAGAGCAAGCCGTGGGTGAAAACGACCCTAGCTCCGGGTTCAAAAGTTGTCACCAATTACTATCAGAAAGCTGGATTAACTCCATTCCTAGAAAAACTTGGATTCAATCTCGTTGGCTATGGTTGCGTAACATGTATCGGAAACTCGGGGCCGCTACCAGTTGAGGTCAGCAAAGCGGTAAACGAAAACGATCTTGCGGTTGCAGCCGTACTATCTGGAAACCGTAATTTTGAAGGCCGCATTAGCCCAGATGTGAAGATGAACTACCTAGCATCTCCGCCTCTAGTTGTTGCCTATGCATTAGCTGGAACCATGGATCATGACTTTGAACGTGATCCACTTGGAAAAGATTCGCAAGGTAAGGATGTTTATCTGCGTGATATCTGGCCATCTCCTCAAGAGATCCAAGGCGTAATCGATAACGTCATCTCATCTGAGATGTTCAAACGCGATTATGCGAGCGTCTTCGCCGGCGATCATCGTTGGACTTCACTAGATACCCCGACTGGCAAGACCTTTGAGTGGGATGCTAAGTCGACGTATGTACGCAAACCACCATATTTCGATGGGATGCCAAGAAATCCAAAGCCTGTAACCGATATATCAGGAGCACGAGTTCTCGCAAAGTTGGGCGATTCGGTAACAACAGATCACATCTCACCAGCGGGATCGATTAAGCCAGATTCACCTGCTGGAAAATATCTCCAGGAGCATGGAGTACAGAAAGCAGACTTCAACTCTTATGGTTCAAGGCGTGGCAATCATGAGGTAATGATCCGAGGAACATTCGCAAATATCCGCCTCAAGAATCTCTTGCTCGATGGCGTCGAAGGCGGCTTCACCAAGAATTTCTTGAACAATGGCGAGCAGACAACTATCTATGACGCCTCAACTGCGTATCAAGCCGCTGGCGTTCCGCTGGTAATTCTTGCCGGTAAGGAGTATGGCTCCGGTTCATCTCGAGATTGGGCAGCAAAGGGAACAGCCCTTCTTGGTGTCAGAGCTGTAATTGCGGAGTCATTTGAACGAATCCATCGTTCGAATCTCATTGGCATGGGCGTACTCCCACTTCAGTTCATGGATGGCGAGAGCAGCGAGAGCCTTGGACTTCGCGGTGACGAGGTATTCGACATAACTGGTGTCTCCGAGCTCAACAATGGAAAGATCCCAGCCACGGTCCATGTGAAAGCAGGCGATAAGAACTTCAAGGCGAAGGTGCGTATTGATACCCCGGGTGAGGCGGACTATTACCGCCACGGTGGAATCATGCAGTATGTGCTGCGCTCGCTTCTCGCTTAGAGACTTAACTCGCTTCTAGTTACCATAAGCGCCATGAAGTTCCTACCCCGCCTCAAGTCGCCCTCTGATTTAGCGCGGATGAGTAGTGAAGAGTTAAGCGAGCTCTCTGGAGAGATTCGCTCATTCCTTATCGATAAAGTTTCTAAGTCAGGCGGTCATCTCGGCCCGAATCTAGGAATAGTCGAGTTAACTATCGCTATCCATAGAGTTTTCCAATCGCCACACGATGTGGTGATTTTTGATACCGGACACCAGTCATATGTGCACAAGATCCTTACAGGAAGAGCTGAAGGTTTTGAGAAGTTGCGTCAACGAGGCGGTATTGCTGGATATCCAAATCGTAAAGAGAGCGACCATGATGTGGTTGAGAATTCGCATGCTTCCACTGCGCTCTCATGGGCAGATGGAGTGGCGCGCGCATTTAGCGTCCAAGGAATCACGGATAGGACGGTAGTTGCAGTAGTCGGCGATGGAGCGCTCACTGGCGGAATGTCATGGGAGGCTCTTAATAACATTGCGGCATCAGAGAATCTGAGACTAGTTATCGTTGTGAATGACAACGAACGTTCTTATTCGCCAACTATCGGCGGCGTAGCGACCTACCTATCAACGTTACGCGCAACCAAGGGATACGAGAAGTTTCTTGAGTGGGGCAAGGGAGTTCTAGAGAGAACACCAGTTGTAGGACAGCCAATATACGAAACTCTTCACGGCATGAAGAAAGGCCTGAAAGACATAGTCGCTCCACAAGGTATGTTCGAAGATCTTGGTCTTAAGTACTTAGGGCCGATTGATGGACATGACATCACTGCCCTAGAGAAGGCTCTTTCACAGGCAAAGAAATTTGAAGGTCCAGTTCTAGTTCATGCAATAACTGAGAAGGGTCGTGGCCACGCACCCGCAGTCAATGATGAAGCTGAGAAATTCCATGCAGTAGGGGTAGTCGATCCAGAAACCGGAGAACCCCTTGCCAAGAGCGGAAAGACTTGGACACAAGAGTTCTCAGACTCCCTAGTTGAGATTGGCGGAAAACGTAAGGAAGTGGTCGCGATTACCGCTGCAATGTTGGGTCCTACTGGGCTAGATAAATTCCAAGAGAAGTTCCCCGAGCGAACCTTCGATGTGGGTATCGCCGAACAGCACGCTACAACTTCTGCTGCGGGAATGGCCTTCGCGGGTCTACACCCTGTAGTAGCGGTCTATTCGACTTTCTTGAATCGAGCATTCGATCAACTACTTCTAGATGTAGCCCTCCATAAAGCAGGAGTCACCTTTGTTTTGGATCGCGCTGGAATCACAGGAGATGATGGTCCATCGCATCATGGAATCTGGGATCTTGCTCTTACTGGAATAGTCCCAACTCTTCGCGTTGCAGCACCACGTGATGGTGCAAGGCTTCGGGAGTTACTAAATGAAGCTGTCTCGATCGAAGATGCCCCAACCCTTCTCCGATTCCCAAAGGGTTCAATCAATCCGGATCTACCCGCTTTCGAGAGAAGAGATGGAATTGATGTCCTCTATCGAGGCGAGAGTCCCGACATACTTCTTATTGCAGTAGGCGCGATGGCCCAGCTCGCAGTCGATGCAGCAGCCCAGGCTTATCGCGAAGGTGTGGGAGTTACAGTCATAGATCCTCGTTGGGTGCGTCCGCTTCCGATTTCAGCTCTCGCAAGAATGTCTGATCGATACTCTCGGATTGTCGTAATCGAAGATGGAATCAAGAACGGCGGGATCTCTAGCGCGCTCTCGGATGCATTCCGGGAAATGGAGATTGGAATCCCGGTTCACTCAATTGGAGTTCCAGTCGAATTCATCGAGCATTCCAAGCGCAACCAAATCCTCGAGGATCTAGGAATAACGGTCCAATCAGTTGCCCGCCAATTAGTTACCTGGTTCGCGAGCGGAACTAAGCAGGAAGTGACGCAACTCCATGTGGATGAAAGCGCTTCCCGCAAACCGTCTCACTAATTCCTTCACGATCTAGGTACGGAAGGATTCCTCCGAGGTGGAGGGGCCAACCGGCTCCAAGCAACATACATAGGTCGATTTCAGATGGGGTTGCGACAACGCCCTCATCAAGCATCATGCGCGCCTCTTCTGCGAGCGCCTTGAGTGCGCGCATCCTGACCTGCTCTGAAGTGGATGGAGTGGAGCCCTTCTCGACTAGAGCGAGCGCCTCTTGATTTGCGACTAATTTCCCTGAATCATCCTTAACGTAGAAGGTCTTGACGCCCTTCTCGACTAAACGCGAAACGGTAGGGGAGATCTTGTAGCGAGGACCTAGATTCGCATTTAAGGTTTTGGAGACGTGAAGAGCTACGCCTGGGCCAACTAATCCAAATAGTTCGAGTGGAGACATTGGGAAGCCAAGTGGACGAAGTGCTCCATCTGCAATGTCATAAGGAGTGCCCTCATCGATAGCATCGGTCACTTCTCCCATAAATCGTGTAAGTAGTCGGTTCACCACGAATCCAGGCGCATCTTTACAGATGATCATGGTCTTCTTCAGTTCTTTGCCCACATTTATAGCGGTTGCTGTTGTTGCATCATCAGTCTTCGATGTCCGCGCGACCTCAAGCAAAGGCATGACAGCGACAGGATTGAAGAAGTGGAATCCGACTACGCGCTCTGGATGAGCCAGTCCCTCACCCATCTTCTCCACCGAGAGAGAGGAGGTATTTGTTGCCAATACGCACTCCGGCGAGATGATCTTCTCTAGATCTTGGAAGAGTTTCTGCTTTATTGAAAGCTCCTCGAAGACCGCTTCGATAATGAAGTCAGCGCCGGCGAAGACTTGCTGGTCGGTCGAGCCGCTAACTAGACCCTTCAAGCGCGCTGCGCCTTCAGTGTTCAAGCGCTTCTTTTCTACCAACTTATCTATCTCGCCATGTATCCAGGCAATTCCTTTATCTACTCTAGATTGGTCAAGATCGGTAAGGACAACCGGGACCTTGAGATTACGCATGAGCAAGAGGGCGAGCTGTGAGGCCATTAGACCCGCTCCAACAACTCCGACCTTTGAAACTTTACGAGCCAGGGCTGGTTTTGGAGCTCCTTCAACCTTCTTCTTTTTCTTCTGTATCAAGTTGAATGCGTAGAGCGAAGCACGCAGCGGATTGCCCATTACAAGATTGGCAAGAACTTCATCCTCGGCATCAAAGCCTTGGTCAAGGGTATTAGTCCTGGCCGCAGCGATTAGTTCGAGCGCCTTTCGAGGCGATTCGATATCGGCTCCACCATATTTCTTTGCAACGGCAGCCTTGCCGGTCGCAATCGCACGCTCCCATGCAGATTCATCTTTGGTGTGATCCACGCGCTCAATCTTCTTTTTGCCACTCAAAATCTCCGCGGCAAATGCACATGACTTCTCAAGGAAATCTGCTGGCTCAAAGACTGCGTCTACAACACCAAGGGCGAGCGCATCTTTCGCCTTCATCATGGTGTTGTTGTTGAGAGCATTGAGAATAATGACTTGTACTGCTTTTTCTGGACCAATCAGCTTAGGAAGGATTGTCGCTCCACCCCAGCCAGGAACTAGTCCTAAGAAGCACTCAGGTAGTGCAGTGAAAGCTGTCGATGCCAGGGTCCGGTAATTGCAGTGAAGTCCAATCTCAAGTCCGCCACCGAGAGCTAAGCCATTGGTGAATGCGAAGGTCGGCTTTTTACTTCGGCCGAATCGCTTGAAGAGATCATGACCAAACTTTCCGATTGCAAGCGCTTGAGACTTATCGGATACGAATGGCAAAGCCGATAGGTCAGCGCCTGCTGCAAAGATGAAAGGTTTGCCGGTAATAGCTATTGCCGCTGAAGAGCTAGCTTCGGCTGCAGTTAAAGCTGCATCAATCTCTTGCAATGACTTCGGGCCGAGAGTGTTAGGCCTGTTGTAATCAAGTCCGTTATCTAGAGTTATGAGCGAGAGGGTTCCGGCAAACCCGAAAGGAGAGAGATCTACCTCGCGAAGTAAGGCTTTAGTTACTACTTCTTCCGGAGCGCCTTCAGGGGTATTCAATTCGCTCATCATTAAGCCTTTCCGAAATCTCTGTGATGTGGGTTTTCCCAGATAACAGTTCCACCCATGCCTAAACCGATGCACATAGTTGTGATGCCATAGCGGACCTCAGGGTGATCCTTAAATCCTTCGGCGAGATTGAGCATCAAGCGAATTCCAGATGATGCAAGTGGGTGGCCTACGGCAATTGCACCGCCATAGATGTTAACTCTTGGATCATCATCGGCGATTCCAAAGTAATCAAGGAACGAGAGAACTTGGATTGAGAATGCTTCATTGATCTCGAAGAGCCCGATATCTGAGATCTCAAGGCCTGCGAGCTTGAGCGCCTTCAATGTTGAAGGAACTGGGCCATATCCCATGATTTCTGGCTCAACTCCGGCAAAAGCAAAGGTAACTAACTTAGCCTTTATACCGAGTCCTAATTCCTTAGCCTTGCTTTCGCTTGCGAGAAGCGCGGCAGTAGCGCCGTCATTTAATCCAGCAGCATTGCCAGCTGTAACTCTTCCAGATGGGCGGAAAGGAGTTTTCAAAGCGGCAAGCGCTTCCAAGGTAGTTCCAGGACGAGGCGGTTCATCAACGGTTGCGACGCCCCAACCTTGTTCTGCATTCCTAACCGCAACAGGGATTAGATTAGGTTGAATCTTTCCTGCCTTGTATGCCGCCGCAGTTTTTGCTTGGGATGCAAGTGCGTACTTGTCAGAGCGCTCTTTAGTGAGATGTGGAAATTTATCGTGAAGTCTTTCTGCAGTGTTTCCCATCGAGAGAGCGTCAGTGTCAACTATTTTTTCTGCAAGGTAGCGCGGATTTGGATCCATGCCTTCACCCATCGGATGGTTGCCCATATGCTCGACACCGCCTGCGATTGCGAGGTTGTAAGCACCCATGTTTATTGCGCCAGCAATTGTCGTTACTGAAGTCATCGCGCCTGCGCACCAACGATCTACTGAGTAGCCAGGAACCGTGTTTGGAAGTCCTGCCAAAATTGCTGCAGAGCGACCGATATTCATTCCTTGATCACCGAATTGTGTGGCAGCAGCGATGGCCACATCATCAATATCGCCGGGTTTTACTCCAGGATTTCGCTCAAGAAGTCCTCGGATGGCGCGGACCATGATGTCATCGGCACGAGTACCGGCGTAAAGGCTCCCCGCTTTTCCGAAGGGAGTGCGAACAGCATCAACTAGAACTACATTCGTTTTGGCAGTGGCGGAATTCATGCCACAACCCTACTCGCCAGTAGCCTTTTTCGACACCCATCGAATCGGGCCAACATGCTCAAGGGCAACGGTTTTACCCACCTCGAATTTGAGCGGGCCGGTAACTCTAACTTTCAGTTCCTTTTCGAATCCGGGGAGAGCAAGCTCGAGCACTGCATCATGACCGTAGTAGTGGACCTGTGTGATTCTGGCCCTTGGAAGGTTCGCGCTCTTCTCGTGAACCTGAATCTCTTCGGGTCTGATCAGTATCGAGCCAGTCTCGGCGCCAGCCGGCGTTTTGCCGGATGCAAGATGAAGGGGGGAGATGAGTTTCTTCTGCCGCTTCAATTTCCCAGTTACGCGTAGCGCTGGCAATTCCAAGATGTCGCCGGTGCTCTCCGCGATATCGGCAGAAATCGGTGACATGTAGACGCTCTCTGGGGTGCCGGATTGAACCACCCGACCCTCTCGCATCAAAGCAATCAAATCTGCTGAAACCAGAGCATCTTCTCGGTCATGAGTAACCATTAGAGAAGTGGTCTTTGTTTTCTTAAGCAATGACACTACCTCTCCGCTTACTTCAGCCCGGAGAGCATGATCGAGATTTGAAAACGGTTCATCAAGGAGAACAATGGCGGGGCGAGTGGCAAGGGCGCGAGCAAGTGCAACGCGAGTTTGTTGTCCGCCACTTAGTTGGTGAGGTTTACGTTCGCCAAAACCTGTTAGTCCAACTAATTCAAGCATCTCTTCGATAATGGAGCGTCGTTCATTAATCTTCATATCTCTTGCGAGAGCAAATCCAACATTCTCGTTAACGGTTAAATGTGGGAAGAGTCCACCCTCTTGAGGCAGATAACCGATGTTTCGCTTATGTGGAGGCAAGACGAGAGAAGAGACGCTAACAAGTTGCTTACCAAATCTGATTGCGCCTGATGAAGGCCTGACTAAGCCAGCGATAGTTCGCAAAAGAGTTGTCTTTCCGCAACCAGACGGCCCCAACAAAGCAGTGAAGGATCCTGAAGGTATTGTCAGAGTCAGGTCTTTAAGAACTTCGCGATTGCCTAGATGTACTCCTAGGTCCTTGATTTCCAAGGTTGTCATTGAAGTTCACCTCGCTCGGATTCTCGATCAGGCCGGCTGATCAAGAAAGTGGGGATAGCGGCTATAGCAACGAGGAGCAAAGCGTAAGGGGCGGCTTCGCTAAAGCGAAAAATTGCAGTGTTATTCCAAATCTCAGTAGCCAAGGTCTCAAAACCGGTGGGCCGCAGCATCAAAGTCGCAGGTAGCTCTTTCATTGCTGATAGAAAGACAAGGAGAGTTCCAGTGAGCACCCCGGGAGCCGCTAGCGGAAGAGTGACTCGATAGAAGATCCGTGATTTTGTCTGACCCAAGGTGGCAGCGATCTCAGTTAGGTTCTCTGGTACCCGTGAGAGTGAATTCCTAATGGTTCCTACTGAACGGGCCAAGAAAAGGATCGAATAAGAGAGTGCGAGTAGCCCAACGGTCTGATAAACCCATGGAAGATCAGAGCCAAAGGCCACCAGCGCAAGGCCCATGACGATTCCGGGAAGTGCGTTAACTAGAAGAACGCCGCGTTCGGCAAGCTTGCCTAAGAGAGTTGCTCTCAAAACAAGAATCGCTACCGGTAGCGCAAGAAAGAGTGCAATCGTGGCTCCGAGTGAGGAGACAAGAACCGTGGAAATGGCCGCCTGTATCAGGTTGACCAAGTCGATAGCCTCTGGTCGCGCGATGAATCTATAGACCAAAACAGAGAGAGGAATTATCAGAGCCGCCAGAAGATAGAGCGATATCAGAGCAGTAGCGACGGCTTTGGCCATCTTCGACTCGATCTTCTCTGGCTGCTTAGTGATTGAAACAGAGCTTTTCGTCAATTTAGAGCGGCGGCGAGTGGAAGTCTCAAGTGAGATAACAAGAGCGGAGACAGCTACAAGCATCAACGCCAAAACAGCAGCACTACTCCGATCAAAACTTCCCTGGTAGGTATTCTGGATTGCGCGCGTGAAAGTATCTACTCCTAGAAGAGACACAGCGCCAAAATCACTGAGCACATAGAGAGAAACGAGAAGCGCTCCTGCTGAGAGTGCATTGCGCACCTGTGGAAGTGTGACTCGCAGGAGAATTTGGAAATGATTAAGGCCAAGCGTTCGAGCGACATCAACTTGCGAGGAATCAATCCTTCGAAGGGCTGCCATAGCTGCCAGAGTTACATAAGGTGCTGTCGAAAGGGTTAGGACGACCACGGCCGCAAAATATCCTCCCGGAAATAAGTCGAGAGATAGCCAGCAGTATGTGAAGACATAGCTCGGGATCGCGATAGGCAGAATTGAAAGTGGGCGGATGAGATTTGCCAGAGGAAGTCGAACAGAGTGCAGTGACCAAGCAATGGCGAAGCCAACTACTGTTGCCAGTGTTGCGACCGAGAGAACAAGCGAAACTGTCGTGAGTAGAACTTCTAAGGTTTTCGCACGGAAGATGACCAGCTGCAGCGAATCGACGTCACTTTCTAGCGCTCTCTTGAATAGGTAGTAGAGGGGGAGGGCAACGAAAGAGAGCGAGATAAGAGCCGCAAGAATCAAGGTAGGTGAGGTCTTCGAGCCAGCTTTCTGGAAAGCTTCGCTCGAGTTTTTCTCCTTGAGGATCATTTCGATTAGAGAAGTCCAACCTTTATGAGCAATCGCTGGGTCCGCTGGAGGTCGGCTAGATCGGCCAATTTAACTGCCGGAGCCTTCACATCGCTTAATGCGATTAGGCCATCTGGCTTCAAAGATGGATCGACAACGGAATACTCATGCACATCATCCACAAATGTCTCTTGAACTTTCATAGAAAGCAGATACTCAATCAGTTGAGCTCCGAGTTCTGATTTCTTGCTCATTCTCATTATTCCGACCCCTGAGGCGTTGACTAGATTTCCAACATCGCCTGGTGCGAAGAAATGATTTTTGACATTGATCTCTCTTCCTAGCTCCTCGGCAACTTCATAGATGTAATAGTGATTGACTAGACCGGCATCAATATCCCCGGAGTCGATTGCCTCTACGATCAAACTGTTCTTCTCAAAATACTTGGGTGAATTTGCAACGATTCCACTTAGCCACTTTTCGGTTGATGCCTCACCGCGAAGCTGAATCATTGCCGTAACAAATGCTTGGAAAGAAGCATTTGTAGGCGCTATTCCAAGGCGCCCTTTCCACTCAGGCTTTAACAGGTCATCTACTGAAGTAGGAAGATTAGTTACTCGATCGGGTGCATAAGCAAGGATTCGCGCTCTTCCGGTCAAAGCGACCCAGTCTCCGGCTGGTGCGCGAAAGTATTCTCCGACGCGCTCCAGTATGGAGCTATCTAATTGGCCCATCAGTCCTGCGCCCGATACGGCTCCAAGGGCACCTGCATCTTGAGAGATGAAGAGATCCGCGGGGGAGTTTTCGCCCTCCTCAAGAATCTGGGCTGCTAAAGCCGCCGAATCTCCGTAACGAACATCGAGCTGGATGCCAGTCTCCTCGGTGAAGTCTGCGAATACCGAAGCGATGTATTCCTGGGTTCGACCCGAATAGATGACCAGGCTCGAACCCTCTTCCTCGGATCCAGAACATGCGGTCAGGGAGGCGATCAAGGCGAATACGCCCAGGAGAGAAAGAAGTTGTTTACGCATAGCCCGACCCTAATTCCCGGGCCCGAATTACGCAACATTTATGTTGCGTAATTCAACTCACTCCTCGGCGGGCGGCTCCTCTGGGAGTTGCGGGGCTTCAGCCGCGGCGAGAGATCTCGCTAAGGGCTCTGAGGTGAGTTTTATCTGCCACTGTCTTGCATTGCCCTCTTGAAGAGCTGACTCGATAGCCAACTTATTCTTCTCCAAATCAGGATAGGTGCGCTCATGGCCGTCATCGAAAGTAATCCGTCGAACCAACTCAGGTGAAATCAAATTCTCAAGCGGGATGTTCAACTCTTGGGCGACAGCGCCAAGGTTGATACGTGCATGTTGATAATGGATGTAGGCGATAGGAAACTTATCGCGCCAGATTCTTGGTTGAGGTAGACCATCGCCTCGAGCCCTCATCTCTGGCCAATGATTCTGATCCATTCCATAGGCACCGCTCAATACCTTCCACCAATTCTTCAGTTGTGATTTTTGGTATTCGTGTCTAATTTTTTCTCGGATGATGGAGAGCTCAAGGAGCTCTTCAAAACTCTCCGGCTTCTTCCGTGATAACTCGATGATTACTGCATCCGAGAGAAGGCGTCCAGGCGCAATGTCCAATTCGCGCGCGACTTCATCGCGCGCCAGCCATAGCTCTCTGATGAGCGCTAACTCAAATCTAGATTTGATCTGGTGCATGCCCGAAGTTCTGCGCCACGGATCACGCTTAACCTTTGCGGGAACGATTCGAAGCGAGTTCGCAAATTCCTCTCTGGCCCAATCCAGTTTTCCACCCTCGATAAGAAGTTTTTCAACGCCATCACGTATGTCCAGCAGGACTGCGACGTCGAGCGCTGCATAGTCAAGCCACTCCGGCTTCAAAGGTCGATGAGACCAATCAACAGCGCTATGTTCCTTTGCAATTTGAATTCCTAGAAGCGTTTCGCACAGTGACCCGAGACCCACCCGCTCACAACCAGCGATTCTCGCCCCTAATTCAGTATCAAAAAGAATCTTCGGAGTAAGTCCAAAATCCCTGAGGCACTCCAGATCTTGACTACTGGCGTGAATAACTGACTCTTCCACAGCAAGGATTTCATTCAACCGTTTGATCTCAGGTGATCCAGAGACTGCAATCGGGTCAATCAGGTGTAGCCCGCCACCTCTGCGAAATAGCTGAATCAAATATGCACGTGAGCTATACCTGTATCCGCTTGCTCTCTCCGCATCGATGGCGATTGGACCTAAGCCAGACCGTAGCTCGCTAATGGCTGACGCTAGGTCGGTTTGGTTCTCAATTACGGAGGGAGTCCCACCGGGAGGGACGGTTAGCGTTTCCATCAATCAGCGCCGCGACTTTAGCGAACTGACTCCTTCTGCAATCGGCGTGAGACCTGAGACCGTCTCAATGAGCTTTATCCACCCATGAATGTGATCGATAAGCGAGTCGGCACTCGTTGGAGTCCACGATGCTCTTATCTCAATTTCAGAGGACTGCTCTTTCTCCGAAAGTTGGCCGTAAGAAGCGCTCGAAACCCTAGTTACCGTTCCACTAGTTGCAGCGAAATTCGCATTAGCTGATTCGAGCGATTCACTGACCCAAGACCATGCCACATCGGTCAAGAGTGGATCTGATTGCAGGTCATCCTCTATTGCGGATCTAACGAAAGTAACTGCCCGAAACTCACCTTCCCAGGCTTCCTGTCCTTCTGGATCATGGAGCATAACAAAGCGCCCAGTTGCTACATCAGAATCTTCACCAGATTCCTCACTTCTACCACCACTTGAGTAACCACTACTTACATCCACAGAGAATGCGACTGCATAAGGCGCAAGTCGTTGTGGAGCAGGAACTTCTTCAAAACTGATTTCAGAACGCGTCTTCAAATCGCGCGCCAGCGAACAGAACTTCTCGAATAACAAGGTGTTCTGTGTAGCACCTGACATGAGATAAGGGTAGAAGAGGTAACTTTCCTATCTCGGGAGGCGCGAGCAGATAAGGTTGTGCAATGGGTTCATTATTAGCGCTTCTATCGAGTCTTCTCTGGGGAACTGCCGATTATTTGGCTGGCAACCTCTCAAAACGCTATCGCGCCCTAGCGGTGACGGGTGTATCTCAATTCTTCGGCCTGATCTTTGGTCTATCTGTGATCGCTATAGGAACACAATTTGGTTCGCCCTTTTTAAGGCCGACTCTTCAATGGGATGGATATTTCGTAGCTGGAGTCATTGCCGGGCTATCGGGATTCATCGGTTTGATTGCTTTTTATTCTGGTCTCGCTACCGGACGAATGGGAGTGGTCAGTCCGATTAGCTCACTCTCCGTTCTCATTCCACTAACTGTCGCATATGCGCAAGGAGAGCGTGCAACATCGGTTCAGGCTCTTGGAATAACCGTTGCGCTACTCGGAGCATTCCTCGCTAGCGGGCCAGAGATTAGAGGCGGTCTACCGATAAAGCCACTCATCTTCGCTCTAATTGCAGCGCTCGGATTTGGTGGCGCCTTGACCTTTATTGCAATCGGAGCGAAAGTAGATTCGATGCACACCATGACTTCGATGCGCGTTGCTTCCGTGACTGTTTGTGTCTTGATAGCCCTCCGTTATCGAACAATTGGTGGGTTCAGTAGAAATCTATTCCCTCTTCTGATTTTCATCGGTGTCGCTGACTTCCTTGCTAATTTCCTCCTAGGTGTCGCGACCACCAAGGGGCTTGTCTCGATTGCTCTCGTGCTTGGCTCGCTCTTTCCAATAGTCACAGCCCTACTTGCATTCAAGTTCCTACAAGAGAGATTGCATAAAGTTCAATACTTCGGAATCTTCTTTGCAATATGTGGAGTCGCTTTAATCTCTATCGGTTAGTTGCTTTTTCGGTCTCCAAAGCTCGAAGACGGTATCGCCAGATTTCTCGTTTTTCTCTAAACGATAGTGTCCTACTAATTCCGTATCACTGAATGGAAAGCCATCGCCATCTTTCTCCACTCGCGTGATGTTCAGTTCATCAATCACCTCGGCCTTGATTAACTCGTCCAAGAAGTTAACCCCACCCTCGATCAGAATCACACCATCGTTTTCAGTTAGCGCCAGCTCTACTAGGTCTAAGGGCGAGAGATTATGGAATTGGACATTGGCACTGGAGAGAACTTCCCCTCTGGTTGAAACATAAAGCGGGATAGGAGATTTCGCATAGGGCTCACTCCTAAAGGTCGAGCCACCGATTGCGATTGCGCTAGCGGATCTACGGAGAGCGTGGAATCTCTTGCGATCCTCGGGGTTACTTAGTGGGCGAGATGAGCCGGCTAAGGCGGTCATCCCATTCTTTCCCACAATTAGGTTGGCTCGCACGCGGGACATAAGGGAACGCTACTGGGTTGGATGTCAGTGGCCCCATCTATCTTCATTGCATGATCATTGACTGCGACTCATGCACCATGCGGGACTTAGCTTGTAGCGACTGTGTGGTCTCGATTTTGATTGGCCCACCGGATTCGCACCTCGGTTCTGAAGAGGCTCGAGTCATCGACCTTTTGGCCTCAAGAGGGATGATTCCGCCGCTGCGGTACGAAAATTCCCAAGATTCTCAGCATCCCACGCGCCGCTCAGGTTGAGATAGGCGCGAGGCCCCGGTTAGCCTAAACCGATGCTGAGAGCGCGATCACTTCTAATCGGGGCTATTTCCTTTGCTCTCATCGCGCCATTCGTTCCCGCGACTAACGCCGCCCCGAGCGCGGATCTTGTACGGGTTCGCCAAGAAGTTGAACAGTTACAAGAAGATGCTGCTGAAGCTGGCGAGAATGCCCAAGCAGCAAAAGTCCAGCTAGCCCGCTTAAAGAGCCAACTCAATTCTGTACAGCAAGAAGCGCAGGCCCAGAAAGCCACAGTAGATTCAATTCGTAATTCGCTCGCAGCTATCGCTGTCGCGCGTTACAAATCAACCGGCCTGGGTGAGGGCATCGAGCTGCTCTTCTCATCTGATCCTTCTCTCTATCTCTCCTCAGCCGGCTCCCTTGAGAACATAACTCGTAAACAAGCGGCGGAGTTAAGAAAATATGCGACCGCAAAGCAACGTCTTGATGCGACATCTCTAACCGTCGAGGACAAACTTCGATTAGTGCAAGCTGCCGAGGCTCGCTATCGGGCCCAAGCAGCGCAGGTTAAGCGAAAGTTGGAGCAAGCAGAACAAGTGCTGGCTAGGCTGGAGAAAAAGGATCGTGAACGTCTCCTAAAGCTACAGGCGATGGATGAAGCGGAGCGCCAGGCTTATTCTCGCGAACAAGCAAGATTGGCAAATACGGTATCTGGCCGTGCTGGAGTCGCTCTCCGTTACGCAGTCAAGCAAATTGGAGATAGTTATGTCTGGGGAGCAGCTGGCCCTATTCGTTGGGATTGTTCCGGTCTAACCATGCGCGCCTACGAGCAAGCGGGCGTACGACTTCCACATTCCTCGCGCGCCCAATTTGGATATGGAAGAGCAATTGCGCGAAACAACCTACTGCCGGGTGATTTAGTGTTCTTCGGTTCACCTATCTCTCACGTGGGAATCTACGTCGGTAAAGGCAAGATGGTTCACGCGCCTCGTCCTGGTGCGCGGGTAAACATCGTCGAATTTGGAAATTACTTCGGACGTAAGAAATACGTTGGCGCGCGTCGTCTCTAACCAGCGACAGAATTAGCCACGAAAGATGACTTCATCAAAAATACTGCTCGTTACGAATGACTTTGGTCCACGAGCCGGCGGGATCGAAACCTTTGTAATCGGATTGCTCGAACGAGTTGAATCCGAGGAAGTCCTGGTCTACACATCCAAACAAGACGGAAGTGAGGCTTACGATCAAAAGTGGCTGAACGATCATGGTGTACGAGTCATAAGAGATAGAGCGAAGATCCTTCTGCCCTCACCTAGGGTAATTAGAAATCTTAGGAAACTAGTTCGTGAAGCGCAGATAGATGTGATTTGGTTCGGAGCGGCCGCTCCGTTGGGATTGGCAGCGCGATGGTTACGTCTTGATTCGGTCCGATCGATAGTCGCCCTTACACATGGCCATGAGGTTTGGTGGTCAAAGGTTCCTCCATTCTCGCTTCTAATGAGGGATATTGGAAGGAATATCGATTCTCTTGGGTACTTGGGAGATTTCACCGGTTCTGCAATATCTCGCGCTGTCGATACGAATAAATTGGTGAAGATCGCTCCCGGAATAGATACCCAACATTTCCAGCCGAAAGAAGTAAGAAAGTCGCGACCCACAATCATCTCTGTCGGACGTTTGGTTCATCGTAAAGGTCAAGATCGACTTGTAGAGGCGTTGGCTCTGATTCGAAAAGAGGTTCCAGATGTCGAACTTATCTTTATCGGAGAGGGACCACATCGGGAAGTGTTAGATGCGTTGATTGAGAAGCATGCCCTTCACGAGAACGTAAGGTTCCTGGGCCGAATCTCTTATCAAGAACTTCCCAGACATATCTCCATGGGAGATATCTTCGCCATGCCATCACGTTCCAGATTGTTCGGCCTTGAAGTTGAAGGACTTGGAATTGTCTACCTAGAAGCAAGTGCATGTGGCCTACCTGTGATTGCTGGCGCCTCTGGTGGAGCACCAGATGCGGTAATTGATGGTGAGACTGGATACGTTGTGGATGGCGAGAATGTCGCGGCAATAGCAAGTAGGTGTATCGAACTCTTGAAAGATGAAACCCTTCGAAGGAAGATGGGGGAGCGTGGTCGTAGTTGGGTTGAAGCAGAGTGGAGTTGGGATATCTGGTCAGGCAAGTTCAACGAACTACTTAGGAAGTAATCCTGCCGATCTTGCTGTATTTATGGCTTGTACTCGATTGCCAGCCCTTAACTTTCGATAGATGGCGGCTAGGTGGCTTTTGACGGTGGCTTCGGTAACAAAGAGACGAATTGCAATCTGAGCGACAGTGTCTCCTGTAGGGAGAATCTCCAGGATCTCTAGCTCGCGCGCAGTAAGACCAAATGATGCATTCCGCTTGGAGATTAAATCTGTAGCTCTACGTGAAGAGAATGTGAGTGGATTCGCAACGCTTTTCTCTATAGCGTCAACTAATTCGCTAATTGGGGCGCTCTTTGCCACATGAGCACTAGCCCCTGATTGCATACAGGCGACTATGTGTTCTGGCTGCGCGGAAAACGTCAACGCGACAATTCCCATCTGCTGCGACAAGGCTCTTGCCCAGGCGATGATTTCCAGTCCGCTTCCATCTGGTAAGTGAAGATCAACAACAATCACTTCAGGTTTGTGGTGAGGAATCTGAACTAGCGCTTCTCGCTTCGATGCTGCTTCCCCAATTATTGTCATCCCCGCGTTTCTAGATAGGGCACGTCGCAATCCCTCGCGAACAAGTACGTGATCATCGATTACTAGGATCTTAGGAGTCATGGCTTGGGAATCTCTATCAGATATTCATTTCCCAGCTCACTAGTATGTAATTCAATCGTTCCGCCTAATGCGTGTACTTGAGAATTAATCAACCGGAGTCCTAGCGAACGCTCCTTAATGGAAATCGGAGTTGTGCCATTTTCTCCGACTTGCAAAGAAATGGATGAGTCTGAGATTCGATGCTTCACCCAGAACCGGCTGCCTTTCGAGTGCTTAGCAGCATTCCGTGCAATCTCGATGATGAGAATGGTCAAGGAATTCTCAACGCTCTCAATCCCTTTAATGTCTGGAATCTCTAGCTCGATTTCGAAGCCAGGAAGTATGCGCGGTAGTTCAGCGTTCAGAGATTGCAGATCTTTGAGTGAAACTAGGTAGAGCTCATCCCGAAGTTTCTCGGTTACTCCAACCAGGTCAAGTCGTATTTGCCGGAGTTCTCTTCTGTGTTGGGGTGAAAGTTCTCGCTCGCCGATGAGCTCATCGAGTCGATACCCGAGGGCGACTAACTCTTGCGCCGGCCCATCATGAAGCCGGCGCGCAAGTTCTAATCTAAGTTCAGTACTTCCTGACTCTTGTAGATCTGATTCGCTATGCAAAGAGTTCGGCGATCTCTGCCGCGAACTCTTTGTGAACTACGTGGCGCTTAACTGAAAGCTTTGCAGTCAAGTGGCCACCTGCGATTGTGAAATCAACTGGCAGGATCTTGAATTTACGGATTGATTCAGCCTTGCTTACAGCTTTATTGGCTTCATCAACCGCCGTCTGGATTACCGCAATCAGATCTGGATCATTGGTCAACTCCGCGAGAGTCGCCCCATCCTTCTTATTTGCAGTTATCCATCCCTTGATCGCTTCTGGATCGATCGTTACAAGGGCAGCGATATAAGGTTGGTTATCTCCAACAACGATGCACTGACTTACCAGTGGATGAGCACGTAGGCGATCCTCTAGGACTGCCGGCGCAACGTTCTTTCCACCGGAGGTGACAATCAGCTCTTTCTTACGACCAACGATGTAGAGATAGCCCTCGTCATCGAGCTTTCCTAAATCTCCCGACTTAAAGTAACCATCATCGGTGAATACCTCAGCATTGGCGGCATCGTTCTGCCAGTAACCTCGCATGACGATCGGTCCCTTAATGAGAACCTCGCCATCATCGGCAATCTTGATCGTTGTTCCAGGAATTGGTCGCCCGACAGACCCGACTCGGTGAGCAGTGGTTAGGTTCAACGTTGCTCCAGCTGTTGTCTCTGTCAATCCATAGCCTTCAAGAACACGAACTCCTGCGCCACGGAAGAAATGGCCAAGACGTTCTCCAAGTGGGGCGCCGCCTGAGATTGCGGCCTCTACTCGACCGCCTAGAGCATGGCGAATCTTGGAGAAGACCAACTTGTCGAATAGTCCATGTTTAACCTTGAGTCCCAGCGGGACTTTTCCTTCATCAAGAGCCTTGCTGTATTCGATTGCAATTCCAGCAGCCTTGCGGAATATCGCGCCCTTGCCAGCAGCATCGGCCTTTGCTTCAGCGCTGTTATAAACCTTTTCGAAAATGCGGGGAACGGCAAGGACGAAGGTTGGTTTAAATGAAGCGAGATCTGTGGTTAATCTTCCAAGCACATCGCCACAATGAGCGAGGTGCAAACCAGCGCGAATCGATCCAATTTGAACCATTCTTCCGAAGACGTGAGCGACTGGGAGGAAGAGGAGCGTCGAGCCACCAGGCTTCATGAAGAGATCCGAAGCACCCAGCACAACATTGCTGCACTCAGATAGAAAGTTTCCGTGAGTGAGCTGAACACCTTTTGGCTTACCGGTTGTTCCAGATGTGTAGATCAGAGTTGCCAAGGTATCTGGGTTGAGAGCCGCGCGACGCTGATCGATTTCAGTGTCTGGAACATCTCTACCAAGGTATGCCAACTGAGAGAGCACATTCTCAGTCATCGTCCAACAATTCTTGGTGTATGAAGGAAGGATTGGAGTTACTAACTCTTTCAATTGCGGAGTCTCGACAATGATCGCGACTGAATGTGAATCAGTCATGATCCAATCGACCTGCTCTGCTGAGGAGGTTTCATAGATTGGAACTGTTACACCGCCCGCAAACCAGATTGCGAAATCCAGGATCGTCCATTCGTAACGGGTGCGAGCCATAATCGCCACCCGGTCTCCGATTTGAACTCCAGAGGCGATCAGACCCTTAGCGGTTGCGCGTATTTCTGCTTCTAATTCACGAGCAGTTACAGGTTGCCAACCATCGCCGAGTGGACGCGAGACCAATACTCTCTCAGGTTCAAACCAGGCCCGTTCCGCTACAAGGTTGGTGAGATTTCCAGCAGTGGCAGCCGGCTCTAAAGCCGGGGCGAAGAATTCATTAACAGTGGCAGTACTCATGGGCGAAAACTAGCGGTAGAGGGCACCCATCGGAAGAGGTAGCCTCCACCCATGGCCGACATTTCTTCAAATTCTCAGAATATTGAGGCGCCCGCATCAGAGGTAGCCGCCGTACTTGCAGACCTAGAGAGTTTCCCGAGCTGGTCCTCCGCGATCAAGAGCGTTGAGGTTCAGGAGCGCGATGGCTCTAACCGCCCCACTAAGGCAGTAGTGAAGATCGAAGCAGGCGTGCTTAAGGATCGCGCTACTTTAAGTTATGACTACTCGAAGTTTCCAAACGCAATCTCATTCTCGCTCGAAGAAGCTGATCTAATGACAGAGATGAGTGGCACATACCTGATTGAAGATAATGGCGATGACACTACAAAGGTCACCTATCAGTTGAATGTCCAGGTATCTATGCCAGTCCCAGACATGATGCGTCGTAAGGCGGAGATGGCAACCATCGATGCAGCTCTTGCACAGCTAAAGAAGAAAATCGAAGGCTAGATTAGCTGCGACACCAGATGAACTACGACTTAGGTATCGATGTTGGTGGTACCAAAGTCCTAGCAGGCGTTGTCGATTCACACGGCAAGATTGTCGAGAAGATTCGCCGCGATACTCCGATTGAAGGTGGCCAAGCTCTAACACATGTAATTGCGGAAATGGCAAATGAGCTGAAGAGTAAGTATGACGTTTCAGGTATTGGGGTCTGCTCTGCCGGATTCTTCGCACCAGATCGCAGAAGCATCATCGCTAACCCAAATATTGCTAACTGGAACGGCGTAGAACTGGCTCAAGAGTTAGAAGCCAGAATTGGCCGTCCCGTCGTGCTCGAAAATGATGCCAATGCTGCTGCATGGGGAGAGCGACAATTTGGCGCTGGCGATAAAGCAAATGAACTTGTGATGTTAACAATTGGAACTGGACTGGGTGGTGGACTCATAACTGATGGAAAGATCTTTAGGGGATCACGCGGCGCAGCGGCGGAGTTCGGGCATATGAGAGCAGTCCCTGACGGTCACCTCTGCGGATGTGGACTTCGTGGATGCTATGAACAGTATGCATCGGGTACTGCCTTGATGCGCCATGCGCGTGAAGCGATATCAGCCTCTCCAGATCTTTCACGCTCTCTCTTGGCACGCGGCAATGGCACGGTCGATGGTGTGACTGGTGAGCATCTAACTTCCGCAGCGAAAGATGGAGATCAAGTCGCTATAGCTGCCTTTAATACGACTGGGCACTGGATCGGTGCTCTTGTTGCAACGCTTGAGGCCGCACTTGATCCGGCGAAAGTAGTGATTGGCGGGGGAGTAATTGCTGCGGGCGAGATTCTCTTGAAGCCAATACGTGAATCCATGAATCAACTATCGCTCTTTCGTGGGCGTAGAACCGCACCGGAGTTGGTGGCTGCAACGCTGGGAAATGATGCTGGCTTAATCGGAGTAGCTAATCTAACTAGGTACTAGTCGCTTCAGACTTCAAATGGGTATCGAAGTCCTATCATCTCTCTAATCTCATCCATCACCTGCATAATTGCAAGACTCTCCTGATGGCTCATCAATGGGCTTTCTAGTTCTCCAGAGCGAACCACTTCAGCGAAAACTCGAGCCTGTTCTCGAATTCCATGACCTTGATAATTCTTCGGAATTTCGCGAGCCACTTTTCCATCAATAATCACTTGCATTGATGTTGGAGTGTAGAAGTTGCCATCAATATTGATGCGCCCGCGGGTGCCAATTATCTGAGCGGTGCAGGGTGTTCTGACCTTCAAAGTTGTAGTCATCACTGCTTGTTGTCCCGTGAAGTAACTGAAAATCATAGAAGTCTGTGCATCAACACCCGATTCGGTCGGCTCTGATGAGGCGATTATCGAGTCGGGTTCTCCCAAGACCATGAAAGCAAGTGAGATTGGATAGATACCTAGATCAAGCAAAGCTCCTCCGGCCAGTTCCGGGGCATGAAGTCTGTAGTAGCGGTCTGCAGGCAATGGTTGTCCATGATCGGCGTAGAGAGCGACTAGTTCACCTAGTTCTCCTGAATCTACGATCTCTCTTATCGATTGATAGTGAGGTAGGAATCTGCTCCACATCGCCTCCATGAGTGCGACTGAGTTCTCTTGCGAAGCGCTGATCATTGCGCTGGCTTGAACTGCATTTACTGCAAAAGGTTTCTCACAGAGAACTGGCTTTTTTGCGTTCAGGGCGAGTATCGAGTTTTCAGCATGTAGCGAGTGAGGTGTCGCTACATAAACAGCATCGACATCAGATGCGACTAGATCTTCATAACTGCCTAGGGGGGTGGCATGAAACTCAGCCGCAAACTTCTCGGCTTTGGCAAGATCCCGTGAGCCGATTGCTGCGATTTCATGATTCTCAAGTAAGCCGATATCCCTTGCGAAAGTGCGCGCAATTCCACCAGCGCCAATGATTCCCCAACGAAAAGTACTCACAGCGCAACCCCATCTCCCTCATCCGCCTCAGGTTTCATCTGCCAGAAGAATGCAAATACTCCTGCCAGAAGAGCAATCATTCCTGGCCAGATTCCAACTCCAAGTGGATCAAAGCTTGTTAGGCGATTGATCGCGATGTATGCCGGCCCAAGGGTGACCCCGAGTAGCGCTCCTCTTTGTATAGATGAGAGTGCGGGAAGTGGTCGGTTATCTCCCTCATACTTTTCGATTGATTCAATGTTCTCCAACTCATCCAAGTAAGTCGTTGGCGCCGATTCGTCCAGGCTTAGACCGGAAATGATTGAGTCGAACTCTAAATCAATCAAGGCGGAGTCATCGCTTCGAATCAGATTCCCAGAAAGCACATCATGGATGAAATTCTTGCTCTCTTCGATTAGTTCTTCGACTTCATGATCAAGAGCTACGTTATGAAAGGATCTCTCGAATATCACTTCTCGAATATCGATTGAAGATACATTCTCAATTACTAGCTCAGAGTTCTTGGGGTGCACTACATGATCATTTACGGAGTATCCGATCATCAGAGGCGTGTCGACTTTAGAAAGGTCTTGTTGCACCAATCGCCATAATTTCTGGAGCGAGTGAAGAGCCTTTAATGGTGTGCGACCATAACTATGCCTTGGTGGATTCGGCCGTGCCACATCCGTGCCGCGCCCCTTTATCGAGGGGATTAGGTACTTGATAACTGGAACGAATTTCATGAAGAGTCTCTCATCGCCAATAGATGGATTAATTAAGATCAGACCTTCTATCTCGCGACCTCGTCGAGAAGTTAAGCGGATAGAGAGCGCTCCGCCCATTGAGAATCCTGCAACGAAGACTCTTCGATGACGCTTTCGTAACTCGAGGAACTCCTTTTCAATTTCACTAAACCAATCCTGCCAAGTTGTCCTATTCATCTCTTCCCAAGATGTCCCGTGGCCCGGCAGTCTCGGTACCTTTACGGTGAATCCATGGCGGTGCAGCCCCTCGGCCCAGGGCCTAACTGAGGCGGGTGATCCGGTGAAACCATGCACCATGAGAACGGCAATCTCTCCGCCGATAAGCTCAAATGCTTCCGCCTGCGGAATCTTCATACGCCCGATAGTGTCACAAAATCACACCTTCGACCTAAAGAAGCCCTAAATTAGCGCTATGGCATTGAGACGCAAGAAGAAGTCTGTTGGAGATGTCGTGCAAGGCGACAAGGTCGCATATGGGTTGTTGAAATCATTTCTCTCCCCGGTCTTAACCCTTCTCTTCCGCCCAAAGGTAAAAGGTCTGCGAAATGTTCCAGCTCAAGGGCCGGTAATCATCGCCTCGAACCATCTCTCCTTTAGTGATTCAATCTTCATGCCACTCGTGGTACCTAGGAAAGTTACTTTCTTGGCGAAGAGTGAGTACTTCACTTCTCCTGGCCCTAAAGGACTCCTTAAGAAATTGACTTTCATCGCACTTGGTCAAGTCCCGGTCGATCGTGCTGGAGGGTCGAGAAGTGAAGCTGCATTGCTGACTGGCCTTTCGGTACTTTCAAAAGGCGAGTGCTTGGGGATCTATCCAGAGGGAACTCGATCTCCGGATGGCCGTCTCTATAGAGGGCGAACCGGGGTAGCGCGACTCGCATTCGAGTCAGGTGCTCCGGTTGTTCCAGTAGCCATGTTTAACACCGCCGAAATTCAGCCGACAGGAAAAGTCATCCCAAAAATCATGAGAGTCAAGATGGTATTTGGTGAGCCTATGTACTTCAGCGGACCAGAGAAGGCGGGCAGTCCAGAGGAATTACGAAAAGCAACTGATCAGATCATGAAGAAGTTGCAGGAGATGTCCGGTCAAGAGTACGTAGATATCTACGCCTCTCAGGCTAAAGATGCTATTGCGGAAGAGAAGAAACGAAAGAGCGAAGAAGAGGACGCTTAGCTCTTACTCTGCTCCGAATACTTCCCTCCGGTCAGATATGAACTTGCAGGTATCGCAGCCACTATCTCGCACGGGCGTTGGACCAGAGATCATGGTGATGAACTCAGAGAGACGATTAGCAAGTGCGCCAGGATCACGCTTTATTGGAAACCAAGAACTATTCAATTCAAGGTTGAAACCAGATGCTGGATCTCCAACAGGCTTCTTAGGCGACCAGACAAGTAGCCCCATCACGGAAATCTTTAATGCATCTCCCGATGCCGGATTCTCAAGAGCAAATGCATATGCCTCGAGCTGGGGAGCGTAGAACTCGCTCTTATCGTTATCTTTACCTTGAAATTTGCAGTCGATGATTCCATGGGTTCCATCCTCAAACTCCATAAGTAAGTCGTACTTCCCACGAATTGCATAAGGGGAGGGGTTTCCGTTAAATGGAATTGGGATCGACTTTACCCAAGCGCCTCGGCCAACGACTTTTCCATTTGGTAAGTCAGGGTGAAGCGCAGAGGAGTTAGCGTTTGAGAAGTGATTCTCTTGAAGCGCAGATAGTTCGCCAACTAAAGGGAAGAAAGAGGGCGCCTTCAAGCCATGGTTATAGTGAAGCCAGAGACAGCGATGGCAGTTATCCCAGGAAAAAGTCAGGTCGCTGGGGCTGATGAATTCACGGGCTTTAGTCATGGCGAGATTCTGCCTGGCGGGACTGACATTTCAGGGTCAAACCACTGCAAGTAAGGTGAAAACTCCGAGAAGTATCATGACGATACCCCCTACTTTTCGCATCAAAACAAGTCGACTAGGGGTGTTTGCCATCCAGTTACGCACCGTTCCAGCGAGTAGGCCCCAAGTTCCATCACCTATAAATGCAAGGATCGCGAAAGTGGCGCCCATCAAAAGGAGTTGCGCAGTCAGATTTGAACCGTCGCGATCTAGAAATTGCGGAAGGATGGCGGCGAAGAACACCAGCCCCTTCGGATTTAGCGCTCCGACCCAGAAACCATCGCGCATAGATTTCAGATTAGTTGGCCTAACCTCACCCTGGTTAAGCATGTCTTGCGCTTGAATCCTAGAGTGCTTTATCGCATCGATGCCTAGATAGATTAGATATAGACCGCCGAGAATCTGAACGGCAATAAATGCTAATTCGCTACGCTGGAGAATCGGGCCAAGGCCAAATGCAACTAGTACCGATAACGTAAACATCCCTAAAGCATTCCCGGCAACGGTCGCGATTGCGGTGGCACGTCCCCAAGAGATTGCGCGAGCGATTGCAAATAAGACGCTAGGGCCAGGGGCAAGAATTATGACTATCGCAGCTACAAGATATTCGGGGAATCTAGCTGGAACTGTGATCAGCACTCAGAGATTATCCAACAATTAAAGAGAAAAAAGTGAAAAGGGCTCGGTTTCCCGAGCCCTATCACGATGTTGCTAACTACAACTATGCAGCGCTAGTCCCGCGTGATTTCGAAATCATATGAAATACGCGATAGCCGATGACGGCAACCAAGGTCGCATTGATGATTCCATTGAATGTGAATTCACCACGAGTCCATGAGATGTCGGCGATACCAATGATCATCGCTGAACCTGCGATTACAAGGTTGGTCGAATCTGCAAAGTTAACCTTTGATTCAATCCAGATCTTTGCACCAAGGATTCCGATCATTCCAAATAGAGCGACTTGGACTCCTCCCAATACGCCACCCGGAATCGCGCTTAGGACTGCGCCAAACTTAGGAGAGATCGAAAGGACGATAGCTCCAAGTCCGGCAATCCAATAAGCCGCAGTTGAGTAGACGCGGGTTGCTGCCATAACGCCGATGTTCTCCGCGTAGGTAGTAGTACCTGAGCCACCGCCGGATCCAGCAAGGGTTGTTGCTAGACCATCTGCGAATAGGGCGTTACCCATCTGATCATCGAGATTCTTACCAGTCATTGTGGCGACTGCCTTAACGTGTCCGACGTTTTCCGCAACAAGGACAAGAACTACTGGCAAGAAGAGAATGATTACATTCATCTTGAATTCAGGAGCAGTGAATGTTGGAACCGCAAACCATTTTGCCGATGTGATTCCGTCAGTCTTTACATCTCCCATCAAGAAGGCAACTAAGTAGCCAACTAGCAATCCCATGAAGATTGAGATTCGACCAAGGAATCCTCTTGAGAAAGCTGCAAAGAATGCAATTGCTAGGAGAGTGACAGTTCCAAGAACTGGGCCACTTGCTAGACCGCCTTTAGCGGCCCCCGCTAAGTTGAAACCTATAACCATGACAATTGTTCCGGTCACAACAGGTGGAAGTAGCCAATCGATCCAGGCTGTTCCAACCATCTTTGCAACAAGTCCAACTAGTGCGAGCAGAACACCGGTCGCGACGACACCGCCCAGGGCTGCTGCCATGCTCTCTTTGTTTACTGCCGCAGCTATCGGTGCAAGAAAGGCGAAGGATGAACCGAGATAGCTCGGTAACTTGTTCTGAGTGATTATGAGGAAGAGAATCGTTCCGATACCGGAGAAGAAGAGAGTTGTTGTTGGTGGAAGACCGGTAAGAACGGGGACCAAGAAGGTCGCGCCGAACATTGCTGCAATGTGCTGGAGCCCTACGCCGATTGTGCGAGGCCAGCTGAGGCGTTCATCGGTGGAGACGACTTCTCCGGGGGCGATGCTGGTGCCATTTCCGTGGAGTTTCCATGAGAGAAGGCTCATGTAATTGATCCTCTTTTCTAGCCGCCCATCATCTCTAGAGGGTGTAATTCGGGCGCGCTAGATGAAGAGGGTAGAACCGTCCGAGCGCTACCTGAGAGTAGGCGCGCCCAAATCTGGGAAATTGGTAACGAAGCGCCTCCGACATGAGCTCGATTGGCTTGCATCTAGGGGGAGTAACGGCTTTACTAGCGCCTCGATATATCGAATAGATATAACTAATCGGAATAGGGGCGCCATGAGATCTCGATCAGACTCTCTTGAGTTCGCCCTCTTGGGCCTTTTGGCGAAGGACTCGCTCCACGGCTACGAGCTACGCAAACGCCTCACCACAATTCTTGGGCCATTCCGAGCGCTCTCCTTCTCAGTTCTATACCCGCAACTACGTCGAATGATGCTGGCTGGCCTGATTGATCAAAATGAGGTTCCAAAGGGCGGCAAGTCGAAGCGGACAAGAATCGTCTACTCCATCACAAAACGTGGGCTAGCTAGATTCGATGAATTGACCGAACGGGCAACGCCGAGCTCCTGGGAAGACGAGAACTTTGAAGTTCACGTCGCATTCTTTAGCCCGACATCAAAACGAAACCGGATAAGAATTCTTGAGGGACGGCTAAACCGACTTCAAGAGCGAGCCGACATCCTCCGAGCTGATCTAGAGCGCTCGGCAGTTGGTCTCGATAAGTACCTAGTCGAGTGGCGTCGCCACTCACTCGAGACTGCTGAGCGAGAGATCGCTTGGCTCGAAGAAATGATCAAATCTGAAAGGAAGAACTAAGTGAGTAATAACGAGATTCGGGTAGCGATTGTTGGTGTTGGAAACTGTGCCAACTCTTTGATCCAAGGCGTCGAGTATTACAAGAACGCCCCCGTCGATCAGGAAATCCCAGGTTTGATGAATGTTGTGGTTGGTGGTTACCACGTGAGAGACGTCAAGTTTGTAGCAGCATTCGATGTCGACGCCAAGAAGGTCGGAAAAGATCTCGTCGACGCAATGTGGGCAAGCGAGAACAACACAATCAAGTTCTGCGATGTCCCCAAGAGTGGAGTTGTTGTCCAGAAAGGTAACACCCTCGATGGCCTAGGTCGTTACTACAGAGAAACTATCGTCGAATCTAGCGAACCTGCAGTTGACGTTGTCGCTGCCTTAAAGGCAGCAAAAGTGGACGTTCTAGTCTGCTACTTGCCGGTGGGATCGGAAGAAGCGACCAAGTTCTATGCTCAGTGCGCGATTGATGCAGGTTGTGGGTTCGTCAATGCCCTCCCAGTCTTTATCGCATCCACTCCTGAGTGGGCGGATAAGTTCAAAGCTGCAGGATTGCCAATCGTCGGCGATGACATCAAGTCGCAGGTGGGAGCAACCATCACTCACCGCGTACTTGCCAAGCTTTTCCAGGATAGAGGCGTGAAGGTCGATCGCACCTATCAACTCAATGTCGGTGGAAATATGGATTTCAAGAATATGTTGGAGCG